>WFNF01000128.1 GCA_015488775.1 Helicobacteraceae bacterium | reverse complement strand
ATTTAGATTTTGTAGATGAAAGAGTTTATTATATAAGTGTTAATAAAGATTTTGAGTCTAAACTTAACTCAAATTGGATAGATATCAAACCTTATATAGATTATTCAAAATATTATGATAGTTTTGGTGTTGATAGAGCAGTGTGCTGTGAATACATTGATGATGGTCTAATAGTTGACGCTGGTAGTGCCATAACAGTTGATATAATGGATAATGGCTCATTTGTGGGTGGTTATATCTCTTTGGGATTAAAAACTTTAGAAAAATCTTACAAAAGCATCTCAAAAGCACTTGATTACTCATTTAACTTTGAGCTAGATTTGGGTAAAATGCCAAAAAGCAGTGAAGATGCCATAAGCTTTGGCTCATTAGGTATCTTAGCTAAAGATGTAAACTCTTATGAAAAAAAGATTTATATTACAGGTGGGGACGCTCACAAAATTAAAAAACTTTTTAAAAATGCACAAGTTGTAGAAGATTTGGTGTTTTTAGGGATGAAGAGGGTATTAGATGTTAACAGTTGCACTTCCTAAGGGTAGAATAGCAAAAGAGACTTTAGAAATTTTTGAGACAATTTTTGGCTCATCTTTTGTATTTAATGATAGAAAACTTATTTTAGAAACTCCTAACTTTAAGTTTTTACTTGTAAGAAACCAAGATGTGGCTACTTATGTAAACAGACAAGCAGCAGACATTGGTGTTGTTGGTTTAGACACACTTGATGAACAGGGTTTAGATGTTATAAGATTGCTTGACCTTAGAAAGGGTGTTTGTAAGGTTGCTATAGGGATGAGAAAGGGTGAAAAGTTAGATTTAACTAAACCTGACCTTAAAGTAGCAACTAAAATGGTAAACATCACTAAACGCTACTTTGATCAAAAAGCTGTTCCTGCGGATATAATTAAACTTTATGGTTCAATTGAGTTAGCTCCTCTTGTTGGTTTAGCAGATATGATAGTTGATATTGTTGAAACTGGTGCAACTATGAAGCAAAATGGTCTTGAAGTTGTTGAAGAGATTATGGAAAGTTCAACTTATCTTATAGCAAATAAAAATAGTTTTTTTGAGAAAAAAAGTGAAATTTTAGATATTTATGAAAAGATAAATAAGGTTGTTAATGAGTCTTAATCTTTACGCAAAATGTGAAGATTTACTTGGTATAGAAGAGTCAACTAAGTTTTTACACGATAATTTTTTAGATACACTTGAAGATTTAGAAGTTAAAACTGTTTTAGATTTTGGTTGTGGTGATGGCACATTTATAGAACTTTTAAACTCAAAAGGTTTTGAAGCTAGCGGTATAGATGCTAGTGATATCATGGTTCAAAGAGCAAAAGCTAAAAATCTAAATGTTGAAAATAAAACTATAGATGCTCTTGATCAAAGCTATGATGCTATAGTTGCTATATTTGATGTACTTAATTTTTTAGATACTACATCTTTAGAAAAGTTTTTAGAAGATAGTTTTAAACTTTTAAACCCTAAGGGTTACTTAGTTGCGGATATAAATACAAAATTTGGATTTGAAGAGGTTGCTCAGGGTACAGTAAATTCTCAAGATGAAAACCGTTTTATGAGTGTTGACGCTGTATATGATGATGGTGAACTTAGAACTATATTTACACTTTTTGAAAAACAAGATGATGATCTTTATACAAAAGAGCAAGATACTATAACGCAATATTTTCACCCTATGAAATTTTTTAAAAAAAGAAGAGATTTAAAACTTGTTGATAATTATAAGATATCATTGTACGCAAATAATGACAAAGAACTTTTGATTTTTAGGAGAGACTAATGTTAGATGATAAAAAAAGATGGAACACTAAACATAAAACAAAAGATTTACCAAGTGATGTAAGTAATATTGTTGAAAAGTATCACGCACTTAGTAGTGGAAAAAAAGCTCTTGATATAGCTTGTGGACAAGGAAGAAATACAAATTTTCTCGCATCTTTTGGTTATGATGTTGACGCAGTTGATTACTCTGATTTTGCGCTTTCAAAAATTGAAGATAATAAGCATATAAACAAAATTGAAACTGATTTAGATAATTATAAAATTATGCCTAACACTTTTGATTTGATTATAAATATTAACTTTTTAGAAAGACGTTTATTTTCACAAATTAAAGATGGTCTTAAAAGTGGAGGGGTAGTGATATTTGAGACACTTTTACTATCTTTTTGTGAAGATTGTAAACCAAGCAATTTAAATTATCTTTTAAGAACAAATGAGCTTTTACACTCATTTATAGGTTTAGAAGTTATCTATTATGAAGAAAAATTTGAGATAAATCATCTTGGTGATAAAGTCAAAAAGGCTTCTATAGTGGCTAGGAAATTTTAGTTTGAGGTATATATTACTATTTTCACTTTTTATTGGCTCTTTATCTGCTGATGCTAAAGTTTTTATTGGACTAAAAACAGCACTTACTAATGAAACTTATGAGGTTAACTATAGGGGTCAAGATGAGAGTGTAGATGTTAGTGCTTTAGCATATGGTGTTAAACTAGGATATGGAAATATTAGGTCTTACGCACTTGAAGTTTCATTTTTAGCACAAAAATTTGATAAAAATGTTTTTTCAGATAGTGATAGTGTAAACTATTTGATAGATTTTGATTTGATTAAAAGCTTTGACTTTGGGTTTGATCTATTGCCTTTTATAAAAGCTGGTTTTGGTACTGGTGAGATGTATGTAAATAGAAATATTGAAACTTATGTTAACAATGGCTACTTTAAAATTGGTGGAGGTGTTTACTACACTTTTTATGATGTTGTAGATATTGAACTTGGTACTGTTTATTTTAACTCTTCATGGACAAGTTTAGATTTAGGTAGTGAACTGAAATCTACATCTCATGGTTATAGACCTTATGGAGCAATAAATGTTAGATTTTAAAAAATATCTTTTTCTTTCATCTTTACTTATTTTTACATCATGTAATGAAAAAGCTGCTAATCAAGCACTAATCCCTGATATTAAAGAGTTAGAGTTAAGTCAAAGTGGTAATTCCAACCAAGGCTATACGCTTTTTAACAATCAACTAAAGGCTAAACTTATTTATACTGATGGTAACGAGAGTGATGTTACTAAGCAAGTTAGATGGCTTACAAACAGTGTAAATTATGGTGGTATAGATAGTGATGGATTACTTACTTTTGGTGTAGTTAAGGGTACTTTAGAACTTGATGCAACTTATCATAACGATACTTTGGAATCTTCAAAGCTAACATTTTATATATCTTCTTTAGACGAGTTAAACATAAGTGTCTCAAATGATTCTAATTTTACTAACGAGTTAAATGTAACATTAGATGAAAATACAACTTCTCTTGAGTACAACCTAAGTGCTATAGGTTTTTATAGTGATGATACAAATATTAGTGTAAGTGATAAAGTTTTGTGGACTTCATCTAGCAAAAATGTTAAAATTAATAAACTAAGCAGTGATGTTTATGAGATAAATATAACTAAAGATGGAAATTATACTATAAGTGCAGAAGCCTTAAAAGATATAGTTGTAGATAAAATTGATGTAAGTAGGAAGTCTGTTTTAAGTATAAATGTTAAGTAGAGCGAAGAGCTTTTAAAGCTCTTTAAACCCTGCTTTTATCATTAAAGGTGTTAGTTTTAGCATCTTAGAATTTAACTTATCTGATGTAACACTTTTTAATCTAGCTTTTTTAGTGATAGTTCTATCGTAAAAACTCATCTGCATATAAACCATATAGTCATAAAATTTTATACCATCAATCTCAAAAGTTTTGATTTTATCTAGAGATATTTTGATTTGGTTTTCACTATTGTTACTCACTTTAAATCCATATTTTGTAATAGTAGATTTTATAACTCTTTGGTATGTATCATCTGCATTTATGCTAAAAGATGCCCCAGCATTTACATTACAAAAAAGTTTAACACTCTTTTTAGTCAATTTTGCCTTAGAAAGATAAACACTTCCTTTCTCGCTTACACATCCATTTTTAGAGATAACATAGTTATATGAACCTACAGGCATAAAGTGTAGTTTAGATGCTTCATAAGACTTTCCATCAATACTAAGATTACCATTAGTTATGATTTTAACTCTACCATAGTTCAACTCTTTGTTGTTTTGCTCTTTTAGTTCAGATATCTTTGCTTGTAAATCTTTTGTATTATACTTGCTTGAATAATTAGATGTAAAAGATGAAAGAGCACTTAACTGATCAATAACTTTTTGTAGCTCTTTTAACTTAGAAACAGAATAAACAAGATGATCTCCATCTAAAGACTTTAACATATAAGTAATAGTATCATCTAAAGCTTTTTCACTGATAGATGCATTAACTGAATACTCATTAGTATCTTTATCTTTATATGGTTCGTCCATCTCCACACCTTGAAAAGTAATTTTAGAATTTACTTTTAAAGATGTAGATATATCTTTTTTAAACGACTTATTGCTAAGTTTTTCACTTTTGTTATATGAAGAGTCTATCTTTGATATAACACTTTGTGAAAGTTCTCTTAGAGCTTCATCTTTAGCCTGTGAAGGGGTAGGGCCATAGCCCTTAACCTCTATTACAGCGCCATTAAGAAGAGAACTTAGTAATAGTGCTGTTAATAAAAACAGTTTCATTAGTTAATCTCAAACTCATCGTTTTGAGAGTTACCAATTTTAAGAAGTAAAAGTGAACCTGAGTCAAACTCTTTAAACACTTTTCCACTTCCAGCATAGTTCTCTTCAATCTCATAGAAAAGTGAAGTTGCATCATCAACTTTACAGTTAGCAGAGTAGTCAAAAGTTTTCTTAGTTCCAGCATTTTTACGAGCTTTATTACATACTTTTTTCATTACTTTATAAAAAGCACGCTCTGCATCATTTGTAGATGCTGTTGCTACAACTTTAAACAGCTTACCTTTTTTACCCTCTTTAATCCAAGACTTTTTGATTTGAGCTACAACTTTCATAGCCGCGTCATTAGTTGCTTCTTGTATAAGTGGTGAGTAGCTAGATGTAACACGTTCAGGTGAGTAACCAGTACTAACAGCTAGTTGTTTACCAGTAGCAGTATAATAAACTTTTAAAGAAACAGAAGCTTTTTTAACAACACTTCCATGAGCTTTTCTTGATGTCGTATCAACATTTAATGAAGCATAAACATCTGCACCACTTTGTAGAGCTATAAGATACATAGGATCCATGTTACCATTTAATGCCATTGCACTTTTTAACATACCATTTACTTTTTCATTTGCATCTGGAATTACAACTTCAAAATCTTCATTTTGGAAGTACTCAGCGATTGCGTCAGCACCAATTGTAGTTGAAGCATTTTCTCTAGTAGTTTTTTTGTTAAACACAACTGCCATTGTTGGTAAAGTCATAGCATCATCTAAGTCAGCAACTGAAGTTATAACACCATCATTTGTTAAGTCCTCTTTCAACATAGCAACATTTACACGGTATATTTTTGTAATTCTATATTGGTTGTTTCCTTGTTGTTTCTTTTTGATACTACTTTCATAAGAGATATATTTTAAAACATCGTCGTAATATTTATCTTCAATATTATCAAACTTGTTTTTAGCATCTTTAGTGTTTAAAATAGGTGAAGTACCACCATAAAGTGTAAACCACATAGCAGCTTTTCTAGAGTCCATAACCGCATTTTTCATAGAGTTACCAAGACCAGCAGCCTTAATTGTAACTTCAGAAGAGTTTGTTGACTCAACAAAAGTAGCTTGTTTAGATATTGGAGCACCCATAGCTGGCATTACTGGTGCAGCACCGCCACAAGCAGTTATAGCTATAACAACAACTGCACTTAATGCAGATTTTTTTAGTATGTTTATCATTTTAATCCTTTTTTATTTGTGAATACAATTTAAGTGATGATATCAGTTAAACGTTATTTTTAACGTCACTTATCACAAGTATTTGCATTTTTAATTATCCCTGAAAAGATCCCCGTGAAATCTAATGATTTTTCGTAAGAAACAAGGAAGTTTATATTGTCTTTGCTTTTAAAATCATAAGTTGGTGCAAAATAGTATCTATTAGCTGTACTATAATCACTATATAAAGCAAAATCGTAACCAACACTTAGTTTTAGGTTGGAATATGGTGAAAATTCATACCCTAAACCAAGAAGAGGATTGATGGTAAAAAGAGATGTATATAACTCTCCTGAATTACCATCATTAAAAGTATTTGCAAGGTATTCAAATTTTAAATCAGCTCCTAGTGTTGTAAAAAAGCCACTTTTTATATCAAACTTTTTATGCATACCAAAAAGTGTCATAGCTGAGTATCCTGAACCTATATTTTTTCCACCCTTAACATAAGCAAATCCAAAAGATAATTTCATAAAAAAGTTTCTCATTGCACTTGATGAGCTCAAATAACCAATATCCCCATTAAAACTTAAAGCTCCACCAGATGAAACCCCATAATCAGCATTATCACTTTCAAAAGTTCTAGTATTGTAAAAAGCATCAAATGAGATTGAACTACCACTATAAGGTATCTCTACTGCCATATCAAGTTGTGACGCATCACCTTTGATCAAGTCTAAACTACTAGGTTTGTGTGGTGTTTGAGTGTCTTTTAAACAGTTATAACCAATACTATCAACCTTTGCATATCCAACCTTGCTTGACTTTCCTTCCAAATCGTAAGTATATATCTCAAAAGGTTGGTTTACTCTTATAGCTTCTTGTGTTCCTAAATCTATATATAAACTGTCCCCATCAACTTTAGTTAGTGGCGCATTAAGTGAAAAAAGTGGATCTTCTTTTATAATGTTTGATAGAGTAAAAATGTTATCTTTGTATTGAGATTTAAATGAACTTTCAAAAAGTGGTGCTATCGTGTTTTGTCTTGGTACAAAGTAGGTTACATTAGATCTATTAGCTCCAAAGTTTCTAGCAAGTGCTGATCCAAATGATTTATCTTTATGTGAAGTAAAAGATTTATAATATACATATTTTCCATCTTTAAACTTATATACATCCATAATAGTTTCCACTTTTATGTTTAAAGAGGTTGTATAATGAGTCTTTTCATAACCATTCTTTGTTCTCTCAACTACACGTCTTATTAAAATCTCACCTGTAATTTTAGGCATATAAAATGAAAAAGCATATGATGAGTTCATAAGTACATTTAAAGCTTCTACATCAATCCCAAGCTCTTTAGCTTGTGTATTTATAAATGTTTCAACATTATTAGATGATGAATCCTCATACCTTGTATCTATTGTTTCTTTTAAAAGATTTGCAGAGTATGGAGCTATTTTTGAATTAAGATAAATTTCACTTCTTTTTTGAAACTCTTTATAAGATATATTTGCACCATCAAATAAAAATGATGAGTTTAACTCGCTTGAAAAATTGGATCTTGGAGTTATAATCTCCATGCTGTTCTTGTTTAACTCTATTTTATCGAACTTTGTAGAGATTAAAAGTGGTAAATCTTTTTTAAGTAGAGTATCTACAACTTTAGGATTGATTTTAACTCTAAATTTTCCAAGAGGTGCACATATACCACGAGTTGAACACATAAGTGTTGGTAAGTCTTGTTCTAAAGTTTCATAAGATAAATTAGAAAAAGCAAAAACTGCTTCTCTTTTACTTTTTTGTACACTTACATCATCATTGAGTAGTTCAGTGTTTTGAGCCCCATATAAGCTACTTAGGAGTATTGGAATTATCAATAATCTTTTCAATTGAAACCTTTTTTATTTTTTACTATTTTACATGAAATTTATTTAAAAATAGTTTTTCAAGAGATATTTAGAATAAAAATATTATTATTAGTTGTATTACAACGATTTGTGATTTTAAGGAACAAAATTTGAATTTAATAGAATTAAAAAATATGTGTTCGAAATTTACAGTTCTTTACGCTGAGGATGACAAAGATATTCGTGAGAATAGTGAGAAAATTTTCAAAAATTTTTTCAAAGATGTTGTTTGTGCAGAAGATGGTAAATATGCTTTACAAGAGTATAAAAAGCAAGAATTTGATTTAGTTATTACAGATATTCTAATGCCAAGACTAAACGGTATAGAGCTTTTGGATGAAATTAAAAAGATTAATCCTGATCAAACTTGTATAGTAATCAGTGCTTATGACGAATCTCACTATCTATTAGACTTAATAAAAATTGGTTTAGACGGCTATGTCATAAAACCTTT
>WFNF01000127.1 GCA_015488775.1 Helicobacteraceae bacterium | reverse complement strand
TTAGTTTTCAATGATCTCAAATGACTTCTCATACTCTACAACTCGTAGCGTCTGTGTCTCTTTTGCAAGCGACTCATCGTTTGTGGACGGGAATTATAGGGGATTCTAACTTTATTGTCAAGTGGTTTTGATCGAAATGTGATAATTCTTTGGAATTCTTTTTTTGAGTGCCTGTTTTAGGGGGTTTAGCTATCGCAATAATGTACATAGCCGCTATAAGGTTCTACACATACAGATATATTGTCACCTGATTCATCTTCTTTATCAAAGAAAGTTATTTTAAATATGCGATTGAGCTGATAATCATAAGCACTTGTAATAGATGAAGCAGACCTTCCTAATTCTTTACAATAAGGTGTTCCATAATAATCAAAAAGCAACCTATTACTATTTTTACAGTTATTTGAAAATTTGATTTTTTCTACTCCATAACTTTTTGTTAAATTCAATTTATTATCTTTATTATAATCATGAGAGCTATCTTTATAACTTAAAGCTTTTTGTGTTGCTTGATCAATTAATACTTCGTCTCTATTATGTGGTTGTTTGTCATATGTTGCATGTGTAGCTGTATTTTCAGGAAAATCAGTAAATAATGAGTATCTCCAAAAATCATATGCTTTAGATTTTGGCCAAAATTTAATTTGCCAATACCCGTTATACCAATACTTAGTTGCCTTACTTTTCCTAGCATTAGCAATAAATACAGATGTACCCTCTGAGCCTGTATATTTATTCTCAACCATGGCTAGATGTTGAACATACCTTATATGGTTAATAACTTGATGTGAAGCTTGTGTAAGGTCTGTACCATTAGTGTTTGGCAATGAGATAGATGCAATAATTCCTACCACAACTATAAGTATAATTAGTTCCAACATTGTAAATGCAGTTTTCATTTTAGTCCATTAGTTAAGTTTGTGAACTCTTTGAAAAAGTGGTATTAGTTATATATGAATTGTAGTTGTGATTTATTTTATGTGAGATTTGAAACTTGAATTTTATTAGGTTATATAAAGATATATAACCTAATAGCTTGAGATGGTTAAACCTCCTCAGCCTTTTCAACACTGTATAAGATATCAGATGTTGGATGACGGTACATTGGCATACCTAGACGTTTTTCATCTAGTATATGACCTATGAAACCAATTGAACGTCCTACAACAAAGAATGCATTAAGTGCACCAGCGTCAATAAAACCATCAATCTCTTCTTCAGAGTAGTTAAGTGCTCTCCACATATCAACCATTAAGATACCAATAGTACCATCAACGTTTAAGATAAGATTATCTTTTTTAGATGTAGTTAAAGCTTCAACTTCTAAAGCATAATCAAGAAGTGGAGTCGATGGGAAAGATTCCGCAGCAAACTTTTTAAGACCACTTACACGTAAATCTGGATTACGTACCGATTTAACACGATGACCAATACCAGATATAGTTTTACCTTGAGATTTCATATATGCTATAAACTCTTTTGGAGTCATATCATTGTCATTTGCATATTTAAAGTAACGTGCTGCATCATCAATAGCGCCACCAAAACGTGGACCAATTGTAAGAAGACCAGTAACAAGCGAAGATATTACATCTTTACCAGCACGAGCAGTTACCTTACAGTTATGAGCACCAGAAACTGCTGGACCATGATCTGCAACAGTTTTAATTACAGTTTCAATAAACTGAGTTGCCCAAGTTGGATAACGTTTTTTGAACCATAGTAGTGATATAACATCACCAATACCAAAACCTGTTTCTGGAGTAGCAACAGTAGATATTGGATAGCCAGCGTAAGTTGCTTCTTCACCTGTATCATCAGAAATAGTACAGATAAACTCTTTAGCTTTACGTACTTTAGGTACAACTTTAAGTTCTGGCTCAGCAATCTCTTTAATAATACCTTTAGCAGTTAAATCAGCTACAACTTCTTTAATAGTTGCAGGTAAATCATTGAATGATTTAGGAACATGAATTCCTGCTTCAGCCATTGCAATATTTTTTGCACCAGCAGTTTCAGCATCAGCATTTGCAGATGCACCTGCGTGACCAAACTGAACACCAGTTGAAAAGTGCTTAGCAATAGTACCAATACACCAAGCTATAATTGGTTTTTTGATTTGGCCATTTTTAACAGCTTCAATCACTTTATACTCTTCAGTACCACCAACTTCACCTAGAAGTATCATATATTTAACTTCTGGATTGCTTTCCATTCTTAGAAGGTTGTCAATAAAAACAGAACCAACAAAACGGTCACCACCAATTGCAACACCCTCAGCAATACCATCAGCATTAATTGCAATGATGTTTGAAAGCTCATTAAATAAACCACCAGAACGTGTAACAAGTCCACAAGAACCAGAGCGGTGAAGTTTAGAGTTTACTATATTTTCAATAGTACCACCAACATTAGCAATTTTGAAAGCACCAGGAGCGATTCCACCAACTGTTGCAGGCCCAATTACTGTAACACCAGCGTCACGAGCAGCTTGGTTCATTACACGAGCAAGACGCTCAGGTATACCCTCAGCTGTAACCATTACAGTTTTAAATTGACCTTCAATTTTAATCGCTTCCATTGTAACATCGTAAGCAGTTCTAAATGATGCAAAGTTAAGAAGAACATCTGCATCAGGAAACATTGTTGCTGCTTCTGCTGTAGTTCTAACCATAGGGACCATAATTTCGCTTGGACCATAGAAAAACTTTTCAAATTTATTGCTTGAAGTTGGAGCTACTATAACTGCAACTGACGGCTTTTCACGAGAGATTGTATAATCATAATCTAACATTCTTTGAATTGCTGATTTATTGTTATTCCAAAAAATCGCTTGTGTATCTTTAGTAAATAATGCTGCCATTTCTATCCCCTACTTCTCTAGTGCCATACGCACTATGTCTGTAACATGTGTTTCTGGACCATAAACTTCAATATAAAGACCAAGACGATCTGCCGCTTCTTTAATATCTTTAAGACCTTTTTCATAGTTAGGTCCACCACGACGTACATAAATTTGTACGTTATGCTCTTTCATCTTTTCAACATTTTCTTCAAAAGATTGAATGATACCAGTAAATGTTTTTGCAACATCTGTAAAGTTTGCAATAGCACCACCAATAATCATAATTTTATTACGACCTTTAGCATCTTTATGACGAGTCATAAGATCAATTAAAGTATCTGCATAAAATTTAGTTTCACCTGTAGTAGGTCCACCTGAATACTCACCATAATTAGCAAGATCAGATACACTACCACCATTAGCTTCAGAAAGGTCTGCAATAGTATCTGCATAAACAACAGAAGCACCACCACCAGCAACCATAGTCCAAACATGACCTAGAGGGTTAAGTATAGTAAGTTTTAAAGATGCACCTGACTTACTATCAGCTTCAGCAACAGCTTTCTCTTCAGGAGATTGATCTTCCATACCAAATGCAGTTGGGTACTCTATATTACCCCACTCATCTACCATCATAAATCCAGCAGTGTCATCTAAACGAGCAACCATATCTAAAATAGCCATCTCATTGTTATCTAACATTACAATTGGATTTATTTCAAGATATGCAAAGTTCATATCTCTATAAAATTTAAAAAATTGAATTGCAAATGATGTAAAAGATGCCTTATCTTTATCCTGAATATCAGCAGGAATATTTGCTTTAACAGCATGTTCCATATCTGCATCAGACATATTGATAGCGATAGTTACTTCATTAACTTTTTCGTCCCAACCTTCTTCAACTTCCATACCACCTTCTGCTGACATGTAAAGAACATCATCTTCACCAACAGTTGTAGCTGAAATGTAGTACTCTTGCTCTTGAGAGTGAGGAGTAAATGGCTCAATTACGAAGTGAGTTAGAGTACCGTGTTGACCTGAAAGAAGTGTTGTTGTATGTGCAATCTTTTCATCTATCCAAGATGCAGCATCAGCTAGAGTAACATCACCTGGCTTATTTGTTTTAAAAAGTACAAGATCATTTTTGCCACGCTTACCAAATAACATATCTGGTTTAGCAACTAAAGCCTCTTGTTTTAACCACTCAAAACCATGCTCTTCAGCCTTTTCTAATAGTTCTTTACCACTTGTAACTAATACAGATTTGAAACTGTAATGGAAACCACTGAAGTATTCTTCCCAATGTTTTGAGAATATTGCTTTACCGTCGTATTCACGAATCGCTCTTTGAGCCATTGCAACTCCTTTAATAAATTTGAGTGTAATAATAGCATTTATTAGGATAATATAATTTTAATACTCAAAAGTTATTTAAGAAATCACTTACTTATGCGTACTTTAGTAACATAATATGATTTTATTTTTTCTTTATTGTAACAAACTGTAACATCGTAACTATTTTCAAAAGATTTTGTTCTACTAAGTAGATTTTTTTCACACCGACTAATACCATAAAAAGACAATCTTTCTTGCATTTTGGGATCTTGTGTATAAACACAAGTGAAACCATTCTGTTTTATATTCAAAGCCAACTCTTTTGCTATATGAGAGCGCACTGCAAAATGTTGATCTTTTTGATCATAAAATATATATAATTTTTTGTTAAATGTAGACACCATCAATAACATAAATAGAAACAATATTCCAAAATAACTTATAATTTTATATGAAGTTCTGTACATTGGTAAACGTACTCTATATGACGTGAAAAATACACTAGCAACAAGTGGCAATGAGATAGTTAAATATGGTGCAAAAAACTGTAACTGTATATTTTGTCTAAATGATAATAAAAAAGAAAAGATAAGAGCAGAACTACTTATGTACCAAATAACATTGTCTTTATAGTTTTTAAATCTTCTAAAAAGTGCATAAACAATATATATAAAAACTATAGGAGTAAACATAGCAAAATACACACCAAGATTATCTACAAAATGACTTTTGGGAACTCCACCTGTATCAAAGCCATGGTAGTACATTGATGTAGAAAATAAGAGCAGACTTTTGATCAGTAACTTTTTATCTCTTTGAACTACTGAATAAAAAAATAAACCTAAATATAAAAGTGCAAAACTCACATCAACTGCTAAGTACATATAAAGTAATATTTCAGAGTATTTGTTTGCGTACTGAAATGTGTATATATATAATAACAGTAAAAATAAAACTAAATTAGCTGGATCTACAAATATAGATGCTGATGTTGAAAGAGGAAGTGCCAAAAACAATACCACAAGATAAATTGAGTCTTTTTGATAACGAAGATAATTTAAAGATATTTTATATAAAAGAAGTGAACTTAAAGAGTGTAAAACAATCAATGGTGTTCTTAAAACATAATCATTTTTTCCAAATGTATCTAATAAAAAATTAATTACATAAGAGAAAGGATGATTAGAGTCTAGTATTTTTATCTCATGATATGATATAGATATATTTGAAGTTTGATAATACAAAAAAAGTACATCTAAAATCAGTATAGAAAATAGTAAAAAGCTATATCTTGTTTTTAAATTCATATCTTTAAAAAATTATCAATCATCTCATAACCATATTCGCTCATAATAGATTCTGGATGAAATTGTACTCCATAAATATCTTTATCTTTAATTTTAAATGCCATAAGTTCATCATCATCCAAACTATATGCTGATGCTTCTATATGTTCATTTAGTGTATCTTTATCCACAATTAGAGAATGATACCTAGTAACTCTAAATTCATGCGGTATATCTTTAAAAAGTTTATTATCTCCAAAAGTTTTAATTTGAGAAGTTTTACCATGCATCATATTTTTTGCACCAACAACTTTTGCACCAAAAACCTGAGCAATACTTTGATGACCAAGACAAACACCAAAAATCGGTAAAACATCTTTAAACTCTTTTATAACATCTAAAGAAACCCCAGCATCATCAGGAGTAGCAGGGCCAGGTGAGATTATAATTTTTTCAGGATTTAAAGCCTTTATCTCATCTATACTTAACTCATCATTTCTTATAACTTTCAAATCAGCACCAAGTTCCAAACAGTACTGAACAATGTTGTATGTAAAACTATCATAGTTATCTATCATTAAAATCATATTTATTACTTCCTATTTAAAGCCCAATAGTATGTGCTCTTGAGAGTTTATTGTCTTTTTATCTAAATTTTATAATTTAAGATAGCAATTATATCAAAATATCTTCTAGTATTAGATAGCTATTAATACAAAAATCAAAACAAGCACAAAGGAATCTTATTTTCACTTCCTATCTCTATATCATCACATACTATAAAACTATTTTGTATTTCTTTGTACTTTTTCCACCAATTTCTATAATATACTTATAATATACTTATAATCTACTTTTTCAGCTACTTCAATACTATGTTTATTTTGTAGCATACTTGCAACAAATAGTATTTATTGGACTTAAAAATATACTTAGAATTCTAATAACTTTTTAAAAGATATGAATTTATAATTTTGAGGAGTTAGACTAAAGTAGGTTGCAGTAAAAACCACTTAGAAAGTGCTCTAAGTGGTTTATTTTTTAGATTAGTTTGAATTTTCTAAAGGATCATTTGATCCAGTTTTACCTTTCCATATGTTTGCTTCATTAGCACCAGTACATGTAGTTTCATCATCTAGATTTATTGAACCTGTCATACTTGGAAGTGTTGTTGCCACATCTGTTACAAAGTAATCATAAGCAGTTTTTTCTGTCTTAGGAGCTTTTGAGTTTGATTTAGAGTAAGCGTTTTCATCAGTTAAACTAACTTTAGTATCTTTGAAACATACCGCTCCATCTATATGCTTTGCACCTGAATCATAAGAATCAGTTCCACGGAAGTGAATAAGCTCTTGATCAGCAGTTTTATCACTTATAAATTTGATGTTATCCCATTTGAAACCAGCATCAAATTTATTATAGAAACCACCACCTTTTATATAAGCAGTAAAGTTAGAAACAATTGGTTGTGTTGCATTACTATCATCAGTAACTATAGTGTTATGATCATTACCAAATTCCATTGCTGATGAATCATGGTT
>WFNF01000126.1 GCA_015488775.1 Helicobacteraceae bacterium | reverse complement strand
GGTTGGTGGAACAATTGTTACGATACTTTTATAAAGGTTAAATTTTCATTTTCATTTCATTCAAAAACTCTATGATTATAAAAATTAATCATGGAGCATATAAATGATAACTCTACTCAAAAATACAATGACAGCGACTCTCTTACTTTCTACTTTGCTTAGTGCAAAAGAAGTACCAGACAGTGATGAAGGGTTGCATAGTCATCGTCCTATGTTGGAGTTAAAAGAGAGAGCCGAAGAGAAAGTAAAGTCAAAGAAAAATGCTTTAGACATTTTGGATAAAGTGCTTTCACCTTTTGAAGATATGACAGAATATGCCTTAGATAAAGATATGTCTTCTATGAAGAAAGGGTATAAAAATATAGAATTACTTGAAGATAGTGGACTCTTAGCTGCATCTACAAGTGATGGTGTAACTACACAAATTTTACAAGATATAGAATCATTAGAGACCTATATAAACACAAAAAACTACTTAAAAGTAGCACTCCTTAGCACAAAGCTTTTTAAAACCATTGTAAATAACTTTGCATATAGCAACTATGTAAACAATCAGATTCATATAGAAAGTTTAGATGGAATGGGATTTGAGATTTTGTCACTTATCAGCAACAAAGAGGTAAACTTTGATCAGATACAAAGTATCATTAATGAGGCTCAAAAATCTTGGATGTTTTTAAGAGATGATATGCAAGATGAAAATGCCATAGACTCTTTTGATTTACTTTTCAAAGCACTCTCTCATGCTACAATTAAGCATGACAAAGATATGTTAAAAATACTTGCATCAATGGATTTAGCACTTGTTGATGTTATAGAACAACTGTTTCAATAGGAAAAAATTATGTTAAAAAAGATAGTAACTCTCTGGCTCTTCGCATTAACTCTTCAAGCAGATATGTCTAGTTTTTATAAAGATGCGTTGAAAACTCTACAGTATGAAAAGAGTTACAATCTGTATGAGAAGTCAAATAAAACTTTACAAAGTGGTGTAACATACTCAAAGTATGCTAACTTTAGTGTGGATGCTGCTTACACAAATACTCATGCTAAACTTCTGCCAACGAGTGCTGGGAACTTTAATACTATAGATATATCTTTAAGTGATTCTATAGATATTTTTGGAAAAAATAACTATAAAATAGAGTCTCTTCGTTTAGAGCAAAAAACCACAATAGAACAGCTTTATGTAAAAAAAGAGCAACTTTTTATAGCTTTACTTAACCTAGTGAGCCTTTATAAGGGTACTGCACAAGAGCTAAAACTACACCAAAATCTTTTTACAGAGCAAGAGGAAATTTATAAAAAGCTGAAACTCTTAGGTGAACATGGAGATATGACAAAGCTTGATGTTTTACGATTTAAAAACACACTTACCACTCTTAAAACAAAAATAGTCTCTCAAAAACAAGCACTTGTAAAGATGAAAAAACAGTTAAAACTGTATGCTCCTCATGTTGCTATACCGACACTTGATAGAACAAAATTACTTTTTTCAAAAGAGGAATTTATAGCTCACAATCCACAAGCAATGCTAAATACCCTTGATGCACAAAAAAGAGTAATACAAGCAGATGGGATGAATAATAGTTACCTTCCAACGCTAGATGCTGGTGTTAGTTACCAAAAACTAGATGATCCCACAGGATATGGAGATAACTACTCTATAGGAGTTGCCTTGCATTTACCTCTTAATGGTGGAGACTTTAAAGAAGCAGAGGCACTTAAAGTGTCTGCACTTAGTTTTGAAGCACAAAATGTTACTTATAAAATTCAAAGAGAAAATGAGTATATACAGCATAGAGAATCTTTTGAAAATGCCTCTAAACAGCTAGATATCTTAGAAAAAGCATTAAGTGACTATGAGAAGAGCGTGGCAACTATAAAAACAGCTTACCTTAAACAGTATGTAGATTTTAATACCTATCTTCAAGTGCTGAAACAGACTCTTGATGTGAAAAAACAGATTATCGCAATGCAGACACAAAAAGCAAAAGAGGCGACACTTATAAACGCCATTGCTTCTGGAAAGATTTATGAGTAAAAAGATACTTCATTGTGAAAATATCACTAAGATATTTAATGCACAAGCAGTAGAAGTAAAGGCATTACAAGGAGTAAGCCTTGATGTTTATGAAAATGAACTCCTTATGTTAGTTGGTCCATCAGGATGTGGAAAAACTACCTTTGTTTCAGTTCTAAGTACATTAATGAATTTTGAAGATGGGTATTGTGAAGTTTTAGGTGAAGATATAACACAGATGAATGATGAAGAGAAAACAGCCTTTAGAGGAAAAAATATTGGTTTTGTGTTTCAATCTTTTAACCTTTTACCATCTCTAAGTAGCTTAGATAATGTAGCTCTTCCTCTTACTATAGCACGCATGAGTAGAGATGAAGCACACAAACATGCCAAAGATATTTTAGATGCTGTAGACCTTTTAGATAAAGCAGATATAAAACCAAATAACCTTAGTGGTGGACAGCAACAACGAGTAGCCATTGCTAGAGCCTTAGTTCATCAACCAAAACTTATAATCTGTGATGAACCAACAAGTAGTCTTGATCAGAAGTCTGGTCAAGTTGTAATGCAACTACTCAAAAAAATAACTAAAGAAAAAGGTGTCTCCATGATAGTGGTAACTCACGACAATAGAATCTACAAATATGCTGATACAACTGCATATATGGAAGATGGGAAGATACTTAAAGTGGAGAAAAACGGATGAGAACTTTTTTAATTTTAATTTTACTCTCACTTATTGGTATAGGTATAGCCTTTGGTGTAAGCTTTTATGCCGATTTGGAACAATCAGGAGATAATACTCCACTTCCCTCAATGCAAATCCCATATAAAAACTTTATAGCAGCTACTGGAGTTGTAGAAGCTGAGAGTAAAAATATTAATGTTGGTTCTATGATAAGTGGAGTTATAAAAAAAGTGTATGTTCTTAGTGGGGATAGTATCAAAAAAGGTGAATTGCTTTTTGAGATAGATGATGCACAAAAACGAGTAAAACTTTCTGTATTAAAAGCACAAATCGCTAGCTCTAGGTCAAAATTGAAGAGTACAAAACACCAAGTGGAACTTTTAGAAAACATGAAAAAGCTCTCTTCAAGTATGGTGACAAATGAAAAATATACTAAGGTAGTTGATGATTATAATGAAGCAAAGAGCTTATATCAACTTTCAAAAGTAAAACTAAAGGCTCTTAAAAGAGAGTTGACATTTTATAAGGTTTATTCTCCCATAGATGGAAAGATTTTACAATCAAACATTACTCCAAGTTCCTCGTTTAGTGCAAATACAAAAGCACTTATCATTGGAAGTGATAAACTCAGTGTAAAAGTTAATATTAACGAGTTTGATAGCACAAAATTAGATACAACTGCAAAAGCGATGGCATCTATTCGAGGAGATTCCAATAAAAAGATAAAGTTGAAATATAAATATATTATCCCTTTTATAGTTCCAAAGAAAAATCTTACGGGTTTGAGCACAGAACAAACAGATACAAGAGTACTACAAGTTGTATATGAGATTGAAAATAGAGCTAGATTTCCTCTTTATGTTGGTGAAATGCTTAATGTTTTTATAGAAACATCTGAGGATAAGTAGTGTTTAGAGTCGCCATAGAGATGCTTATGCACGATAAAACCAAATATATAGGACTTTTTATCGGCATAGGTTTTACAGCTTTTTTAGTTACTTTTTCTATGAGCTTTTTAGCAGGTTTTATGAGTAGAGGCTTTGCTCTTGTAAGCGAAAATCCATCTGCTACTATTTGGGTGATGGATAGTGCGGTAAGTTCACCAGAAGCTACTGCAAATATGAGTGATGCCTCACTTGGGCTTGTTCGTGGAGTTAAGGGTGTAGAGTATGCTACAGCACTGTATATTGGTGATGTAACTGCACGATTTGCTAATGGTAACTTTCAAAAGTTTCAAGTAATAGGAGTAGATGATGCAACACTTAGTGGTGCTCCAAAAAATGGCTCAAGTTTGCGTTTACCTGATAGCGTAATAGTTGATAGTGGAGGTACAAGTAACAAACTCAATACTCCATTACATAAAAAAGATATGTGGTCATATGATGGTTCTCATCTTAATTCACCAACAAGAGAGCTACAGTATGGCGATAAATTACTTGTAAATGATAAACGAGTTATAGTTGCTAATACATCACACACTATTGCTAGATTTCCACCACGACCACTGCTTTACACAACACAAGCTAATTTTAAACGCCTTATCCCAGCTCAAAAAAGATACATTACATTTATCATGGTTCGCTCTGCAAAAGGAGTAGATCCAGAAAAACTATCTAAAGATATTTCAGCACAAACTAGACTCAAAGCAATTACTAGTAAAAGGTTTAAAAAGGAGACTGTGTTATGGTATATGATAAACTCTGAAGATGTTGGTGATATGGTAAATATGGTTGTTTTAGCAATGTTAGTTGGGTTTGGTGTAACTGGAGTAATGCTTTATATGTTTACTTATGAAAATATTAAACAGTTTGCTGTCCTTAAAGCTATGGGCGCTTCTAAAAAACAACTTAGTGATATGGTTTTTACACAAGCTTTTATAGGTGTTATTGTAGGTAGTGGTATTGGTATAGCGGTAGCTGCCATAATTGGACAAGCTATAGCTAGTACAGATTTTCCTTTTAGGATGATGTGGTTTGCCCCACTTTTTGGCTTTTTGGGTGTACTTATTGTTAGTATTACAGCAGCTTTTATTAGTTTGAGACCTATTTTAAGGATGGATAGTGCTGTTGTTTTTAAAATCTAGCTATGATTTCATTAAAAAAGATAAAAGCAGATGTTAAATTTAATCGAAATAGATGATATAAATATTCCTCAACTACAGATATATAAACAGATGCGAGATAATGCTTTTACCAAAGACAATAGTTTTGTTGCAGACTCTCCAAAAGTAATTAATCTACTACTAGAGTCCGATTTAAAGATAAAAAGTATCTTATCTACTAAAGAGTATTATGAAGAGTTTGAAGAGCTTATTGTAGGAAAAAATATACCAAATTTATATGTAGCTTCAAAAAAAGAGCTTGAAAGTATTGTTGGTCATAAGATACATCATAATGCTATGATGCATGGTATTCGTCCTAGTTCTACACCTTTAGATGCACTTGGTGATAATATCATAATGTTAGATGAGATAACATCTACACAAAACATTGGTTCTATCGCACGCTCGGCCGCTGCTTTAGGTGTTAACTCCTATCTACTCCCAAAACAAGGTCCTCAACCTTATGCTAGACGAGCTTTGCGTGTATCTATGGGGTATGTTTCTAAATTACAAATACATATTTATGAAAATATTTTTGAGACAATTAAAACACTTAAGCAGATGGGTTATACTATTATTGCAGCTGAAGTTACAGATGATTCTATTGAGTTATCAAAACTTGAAGTACCTGCAAAATGGGTTTTACTTATGGGACATGAGGGCAAAGGTATAAGTAAAGAGATTCTTGATGTTTGTGATCAAACTGTAAAAATAGAGATGACTGATGGTGTTAAAAGTTTTAATGTAAGTATTGCAGCATCTATAATGATGTACACTTTTACGAACACTCACAGCTAATCTTTTGCTTTTTATAAATATATAGAAAAATCAAACTATTATTAGTGTAAAATCATGGATAAATATATTAAAAATAATTAAAAGGTTACTAAATGCATTTTGAGGATATTGTTAAAAGTATTGAATCTTTACCACCTTTGCCAGAGTCTGTTCAAGAGATACAAAGAGTTTTTAACTCAGGCGATGTAGAGATTATGACTTTAGTAAAGATTATAGAATCTGATCCAATACTTACAGCCGATATCTTAGCTTTGTGCAATGCACCTTTATACTCATTTTCAAAAACTATCTCTAGTATCTCTCAAGCTACTACTCTTTTAGGTATAACAAATATACGCTCTTTTGTTTTGTCTAGTGCTATAAAAAGTACATTTAAAATAAATTTAGATGCTTATGGTCTTAACTCTTCAAAGTTTGTAGATATAAGTAGTATGCAATCTAAGTTAATGTTTCAATGGTATATGGGTGTAGATATAGAAAAAAGTGCAATCTTGACCCCTTTATCTTTTTTGTTAGAGATGGGAAAATTGCTTTTAGGAAATGAACTTGCTAAAAGTGAGTATTGCCAAGCTTTTAAAGATGAGATAAAAGATGATGTTGTTTCTATAGATGAACTTGAAGATATATATACAGGTTTCACTACGTATAAGATAAATAAACTACTATTTGAACATTGGAACTTTGATCAGATGTTTATAGATATTATGGATTATATGATAACATCAAATGAAAAGTTAGATCATCTAAAAGAGTATGCAGATTCTATAAAAGTTTTGCACAGTGCTATAAATGTAAGAGGTACTTTAAGTGATGAAAACATAGTGAAATCTTTAGCATTAGCCAAAAAATCTGGATTTGATGAGGTAAAATACAAAAAAGTTCTTTTTAGAATAAAAGATAAATATTTATTTTAATC
>WFNF01000125.1 GCA_015488775.1 Helicobacteraceae bacterium | reverse complement strand
GTATCTATTTCTCTTGTTTAAAAAACAAATGAAATAGACGGTTATGTTTATTGTGTCTTTTTAAAATAAGACTTTCGATGATTATCTCATCTGTCTTACTTACTTAGTTTTCAATGATCTCAAATGACTTCTCATACTCTACAACTCGTAGGGTCTGTGTCTCTTTTGCAAGCGACTCATCGTTTGTGGACGGGAATTATAGGGGATTCTAACTTTATTGTCAAGTGGTTTTGATGTGAATTGTGAAATTCTTTTTATTTTATTTCTTTTTTGCCTGTTTTTAGGGGTTTACTAACTTAAAAAAGCTTGATCCACTTCCAGAAAAAAAGTAATCATCTCTAATATGCTCTTTTAAATTGCTATATTCATATAAAGCTGGTGCAAACAAATCATTAAGATATGTACTATCATAGTTATCTAATAAGTCTATTGTCTTCATATTTTTCAATTTTTCAGAAGTACTAGCATCTATAGGATTATAAAAACTTTTAGAGTATCTTTTATATACACATGGCGTTGATATTTCAATTTTTGGTGTATAAGTTATATATTTTAAACTTTCTTCATCAAACTCTTCAACAATTTCACCTATACCACTAACATTTGCACTTTTATAGTTATATACAAAAAAAGGCACATCAGCTCCAACTTCTAATCCGATTTTTGCTAATTCACTCAAACTTAAACCTAAATGTAAAACTTCATTACACATTTTTAAAAAAGTTGCTGCGTTTGAACTACCTCCACCAAGGCCAGCAAAAGCAGGTATATTTTTTTCTACAACAACTTTATGTGTTTTTAATAAATTTTCAAGTTCTTTTGATTTTGTATATTGTCTAAGTGAGAGATAAGCTTTAAATATTGTATTAGATTCTACATCACACGAGAAGTTTCCATCTATAATAAATTTTTCATCATTATGTTGTTCAAAACTAAGAACATCATATAGGCCATCTACAATAACAAAGCGTGAAACTATCTCATGATAATCTCCTCTTTTACTTGTTACTTTTAAAAAAATGTTTACTTTTGCATATGATTTATAGAATTTCATTTTTTTAATTTATCATATATAGTTGCTAAAATTGAATCATCAACTCTTTTTGATGCAATTTTATTTGTCTCTTCAACCTCTTTTAGAAGTTCGCTTCTAAGTATAGAAATACTATTTGGGGCATCTATACCTAATTTTACAATACCTTTATCTATAGAGATAACTTTTAACTCAATATTATCTCCAATGATGATTGATTCATTTTCTTTTCTTGATAAAATTAACACTCATCCATCCCTATCTTATTTAATAAATATTTTACTTCTGAATCATTAATCTCTATAATAGATATAGAATCAACATTTTCAATATAGTAAATACCATCTTCTTTTATTCGAAAATTCTCTAAACTTAACTTTCTTCCAAACTCTATATCAATACTTGAACCTAAATATATGTTTTTTTCCATATCAAGAATATCTTTAATATCTAAAGATTTTTCCTTTTCATATTTAAAGACACCTTCATACAATCTTTCTAGATAACTTAATACACCAGAGCTATAACCTAAACTCTTAGAGATTAAATCTGCTAAAGATCTAATATACGTACCCTCACTAACTACAGCTTCAAATGTTACAAAAGGATGAGAGTACGAGATAAGTTCTACAGAATATATATGAGATTTTACACTTTTCATCTTAAAATCTTCACCACCCCTAGCTAAATCATAGGCTCTTTTTCCATCAATTTTTTTCGCACTATATTTTGGAGGTAAATATTCTAAACCACCTTCAAATGCCTTAATAACACTTTTGACTTTTTTTATATCTAATTCTTCTAGTAATTCAACTTTATCTATTTTTTCTATATCTAAAGTACTAGAATAAGCTCCTAACCACATTGTCGCTCTATAGGCCTTTGGAGTTTTTTTTAAAAACCTAAACAACTTTGTATAAGAACCAAATGCAACTATTAATACACCTTTAGCAAAAGGGTCTAGAGTTCCAGAGTAACCAGCTTTTTTATTTTTATATTTTCTTTTTAATTTTCCTAAAAATTGGTTTGAACTTAAACCAATTGGTTTATATGCAGCAAAAATTTTATTCATTAAAGTTTCTCAACAAAAGAAGCTAAGATATCTCTTTTTGAACCAGCAAAATTAATATGTAGTTTAATCTCTTTACCAGCTTTTGATACACCAAGTACACGCCCTGCTCCAAAAATTTTATGACGAACTAAATCACCTTTTTTATATGCAGATTTATTTTCTAATTTTAAAGAACCGCCAGCTAATCCACTCTCGTTAAAGAATCTAGATTTATCTACGTCTGAGCGTCTTCCTTTATAGTACCTAGAGTTAACGTGTGAAAGACTTAGAGTGTCTTTAGCTCTAGTGTAAGCAACATACGCTAAACGTCTCTCCTCTTCTAAATCGCTACCCTCGCTATTAAGAGGTAAAAATCCCTCTTCTAAGCCTATAATAAAAACATGTTTAAACTCTAAACCTTTAGATGCATGAATACTCATAATATATATACTTTCACCTTCAACTTGGTCTTGATCAGATTGAAGAGTTACTTCATTTAAAAAATCATCTAAAGTTGAACTAGGATTTTGCTTTATATAATCTCTATATAAAGCATAAAACTCATCAATATTTTGAACTTTTTCACTTTCATCTGGGGAAGAGGCATACATCTTTTTTATATCAATATGCTCAATAAATTTATCTAAAAATGTATAGCTTGACTCTTCAGAGATCTTTTTAAGATAAACAAGCTCATCTAAAAATGCTTTTATAGTATTAGCATTTTTCTTTTTAACTAATGTCACTAAATCATCTAAACTAGCATCATTTAAAAAACTAAATATCGATACTTGAGCATTAAAAGCAGCAGACTCAATTTTATCTATACTAGCTTTTCCTAAACCTCTTTTTGGTTTATTTATAATTCTCTTTAGGGAAAAATCATCATGCAAGTTAGTTATAACTCTAAAGTAAGAGATTAAATCTTTTATCTCAGCTCTATCATAAAATCTTAAACCTCCAACAAGTCTATACGCAATACCATTTCTATTTAATCCATCTTCAATAGATCTTGACAAAGCATTAATCCTATATAAAACTGCTATTTCTCTTGCTTCAGTACCCTCATCTATTAAACTTTTAATAAGTTTAGCAATCTTTCTTGATTCCTCATTTTCATCTGATGAGCTTAATGTAACAACCTCTTTTCCATTTTCTCTAGTAGCTTTAAGAGTTTTATTGTGACGAGAGCGATTATGAACGATTAATGCATTTGCAACCTTTAAAATATTTGGTTGAGATCTATAATTATTTTCCAAGGTTACAGTGTTAACATTATCAAAATCTTTATCAAATTCCAATATATTTCTTATATGTGCTCCACGCCAGCCATATATAC
Organism: Helicobacteraceae bacterium; assembly: GCA_015488775.1. Classification (GTDB taxonomy): domain Bacteria; phylum Campylobacterota; class Campylobacteria; order Campylobacterales; family Sulfurimonadaceae; genus WFNF01. The sequence goes on along the minus strand of WFNF01000125.1, from coordinate 19,166 downwards.
TTTGATCATCGTCACCAACAACACATAAATTATTATGTTCACTGCTTAATAATCTAAGCAATTTATATTGCAGCTCGTTTGTATCTTGGTACTCATCAACCATAATATATTTATATTTATTACTAGTTTGAAGTCTTAAATTATTATTTTGTTCTAAAAGTTTATATGTTAAAACAAGTAAATCATCAAAATCTAAAAGATTATTTTCTTGTAAATATCTTTCATATTCATCATATATTTTTGCAATTTGCTGATACTGATGAAATTCAGCTTGCTTATAAGCTTCATCTGGACTCATAATAGAGTTTTTATATCTTGATATCTCTGATGCAACCAAAGGTGTAGCAATCTGTGAATTGATTTTTTTAATTATCTTTTTTTTATCATCACTATCAATTACAACAAAATTATTTTCTCTATTTAAAAGATGTATATTGAATTTTAAAAAAAGAAGACCAAATTTGTGGAATGTACAAAGTAAAGGTGGGTAAGTATTTTGTTTGATCAAAGAGAGTGCCCTAAATCTCATCTCTTTTGCAGCTTTATTTGTAAAAGTTAAAGTTAAAGTGTTAGAAGCACTAACACCAACAACATCAAGTAGATAAGCTAATCTTGAAGTTATAGTTTTAGTTTTACCACTACCTGCACCTGCTAAAATCAGCAAAGGACCATCTATATGCTCAACTGCACGTCTTTGTTCATCATTTAAATTTTCAAATATCTCTTCCATTAAATATACCCTATATGCTCTAATTAATATATTATAACCTAAGTATTATAAATATTTCAAAAGTATTGAATTGTTTATAATTATAGGTTATACTTTTATATCAATAAAACTTATAGGAATTATTATGTTAAAAGATTTTGCAAAAATCAATACATTTTTGAGCGTTATTAAAGAAAAAAGTTTCTCCAAAGCTTCTGCAAAGCTTGGAATATCACAACCAGCAGTTACACAACAGATAAAATATATAGAAGACTATCTTGAAACCAAAGTTGTAGAAAGAAAAAAGAATGGTATAAAATTGACTAAAGAGGGTGAAGACCTATACCGTATAGCAATAAAATTAGAAAAAGCTATTGCAAATAGTGAAAAAGATTTATTAAAAATTATTAATAAAGATTTTACATACATAATTGGTGCATCTTTTACTGTTGGTAACTATGTAATACCTTCATACTTAGGAAAACTAAAAGAGCAGATTAATAATGAAGTATATATGAATGTAGATAAATCTGAAAATATCATAGAGATGCTTGAAGATAAAAAGATAGATATCGCTCTTATAGAATCACCTGTATTAGGTGATAATCTTATTTTTAGAGAGTGGGTTGAAGATGAGCTAGTAATATTTTCAAATCAAAGCATTCCAAAAAAATTAACTAGAGATGATTTATATAAATTTGATTGGATTTGTAGAGATGAAAAGTCGCATACCAGAAAATTAACTTCAGAGGTATTTGAAGAGATAGGGGTAGAGTGTTCTAGTTTTAGTGTAATGGGTGTAGTTGCTAGCTCAACTGCTATAAAAGAAACTATTATGAGATCTCAAAAAACAGTTCGCCCTATTGTATCTGTAGTATCTAAACATGTTATATCTGAAGAAGTAAAAAATGGTACGTTATTTGAAGCTAGAATTAAAGACTACAACATAAAAAGAAACTTTTATATTGTCTACTCTAAAGAGAAGAAGCATGATGCATTTAACGACAATGTAGTAAGTTTTCTTATGTCTATGGCATTGAAGTAGATTTCAACCTACTTCATCTCTTTCATATTTCTAATAAAATTCATAAAAAATATTATAAAAATCGACAACATCAATCCAGTAATAAAAGCAACTATGATTATCAACTTTCTTTTAGGTTTGGTAGCTGTTGACTTTACAATAATTTCACCCACTAACTCTGAATTTTTAAAATTATAATCTGACATAGCAAATTGTGCAATCTTTTTATCTTCTTCAAGTTTAACTATAGTATCTTTCTCAATAATCTCTTTATCTCTTTTAAGATCATTTATAACTACATTAACTATAGAGTCAATTTTTTCTTGTACCTCTATGTTTTGTAATCTCAAATCACTTAATTGATTATTAATTGAGCTTATTTGCATTATTGATATAGCTTTTAAAGATGTATCATTTGTCTTTTTAACAACTTTATTTTGTAAATAACTTCTATCCTTAATTAGTGACGCAATATTTAATTTTATAACACTCATTTGATTTTCAAGTTGCTTTAAGTGTACATTTTTTTCATATTTAAGTTTATCTTTGATTTCATTTAATGAAAACTCTTTTGCATTAAACAAATTTCTGTCTGCCTGAGATATTTTCGACTGTAATTTTTGTTTAACCTCAAGAATTTTATTAGCATCAGTCTTATTAATTTTATCTATGATTTTATTAATTTCAATTTTAGCTTTATCATTTGTTTTTGCAAGTGCTACAATTTCTATAAAAGAATCGTTCTTTTTTATAGTATTTATTGAAGTTATAAAGGCATCTCTGTCTATATCAGATTTCAGTACATCTATATAAACGATACTAAGCCTTTTAACTAATTTATTAGTATCATTTAGAGGTATATTTTTATTATCTTCTTTATATGAACCAATTTCGAGTATAGCTTTTGCTTCAAACCATGGAGTAGCCAAAAAAGCATATAATGCAGCTAGAATAGTAATAGTTGCTGTAATATAGATAAGGTAATTTATGTTTTGCTTTATTGTAAGGAATAGTTCTCTTAAATCAATTTCATCATTTTGGATATTAGTATCGTTATTCATATTTTTTCCTGCTATAAGAGTTTAGTAATTTTACTTATGTATGATAGATTAAGATAATATTATAATAGTAAGTAGTTTTGATTTTGGTTGCGGAAACAGGATTTGAACCTGTGACCTTCGGGTTATGAGCCCGACGAGCTACCGAACTGCTCTATTCCGCGATATATAAGAAAGATTCTTAACAACTAATGGATGGGGTAGAGGGATTCGAACCCCCGAATACCAGTACCAAAAACTGGTGCCTTACCGCTTGGCGATACCCCAATACTTGTTAAGAGGTGCAATTATAGTCAGTTAAAACTTAAATGTCAAGTAATAAATGAAAAAAATGTAAATTTTCTATTATTAGAGAGATATTTATAAAAAAGTGCTAAAATAAATTAAAAATGAAGAGATAATTATGACAAGTGAAAAACTACTAAAGGGGAACCTTGAATTTAGAGATACAATAGTTAAAAACAATAAAGATAACTTTAAAGAATTAGCTGATGGACAATGTCCTTCAATACTTTTTATAGGTTGTTCCGATTCAAGAGTTGTACCAGACCTAATGACTAATTCAAATCCTGGAGATCTATTTATAGTTAGAAATGTAGGTAACTTTGTTGCACCTTATAAAAGTGACGATGATTACCACTCAACCGCGTCTGCAATAGAGTACGCAGTAAGTGTCCTAAAGGTTTCAGAAATCATAATATGTGGACACACACATTGTGGAGCTTGTGCTTCACTTTATGATGAGATAAATACTCCAGAGTTAATACATACAAAAAAATGGTTAAAACTTGGTGAAAGTGCAAAAGAGGAAGCCTTAAAACTTTATACTCTTGATCAGAAAGATGAACTTTTAAGAGCTACTGAAAAGCTTTCGGTTATATCACAAGTTAGTAATCTTTTAACTTATCCAGCTGTTCTTAGATTACTTAAAGAGGATAAACTTTCAATACATGGCTGGATATATGATATAGCAAATGGTAAAATTGAGTACTACGATAGAGATAAACAAACCTTTGTCAAAAATAGAAGAGTATGGGATGAAAATGACCCAGAATACGACAAAGACTTAATCTAAGTGTCTAGATAACCTAGCATTTTTAGATTGGAAATCTCTATGAGTTGCACCGAAATGCTCAACAGCGTAATCTCTTAAAAAAGCAGGAGCTTTTCTACCAGAAACTTTCAGTAAATCATCAAGCATAGTTTTAGCAACTATATCTTTATCGAAATTTTCAATTTCACACATATATGAAAAAAGATAAGATGCTAACCTATCTAAAGATATTTTCCATGTTGAGTTTGATTCATTATATATCCATATAGAAAATTTATAAAATTCAGCATATACAGATTTGTCTTGAAAAAGCAGAGCTATACTTTTTTTAAAATTACCACTATTGTAGTAAAGATCCCAAAATCTAGCAAATCTTTTCATAATCTGTATATCTTTAAAAGATAGATTATTATTTTGCAATATATCATATGGTGGTGTATTTGAATATACCATACCAAAAACTTTGTCATGTCTATCTAAAGTAGTACCAGAAAGTTTTTTTAATATCCCAATTTGTATCTCTGAACTACTTATAGAAGTCAACTCATCTAAATTATCTCCAAAACTCTCTAAAGATTCTCCAGGCAAACCAACAATTAAATCAAGATGCATATGTGCAGATGTCTCTTTTTCCAAAAAATTTATATTTTTTTTGATTTTATCTATTTTTAAAGGTCTATTTATATTTGATGCAATCTCATTATTTAAAGTTTGTATCCCAATTTCGAGTTGAATTGAACCTGGGGGGAAGGTTGCAATTTTATTTTTAATACTATCAGGAAAATGATCTGGAATAACTTCAAAATGGGCAAAATATGGTGGTTCTTTTGATAAAAAGAAATCTAAAATAGCATTAGCAAATTTCATATTTAAGTTAAAAGTTCTATCTATAAATTTAAAAGAGCGTACTCCTCTAGTCCATAAAACCTCAAACTCCTCTAAAATTTTGTCTAAATTAAAATTTCTTACTTTCTCATCAATAGAGCTTAAACAAAATTCACACTCGAATGGGCAACCTCTACTAGCTTCCACATATATATATCTATTTTTGACATCCTCATCACTATAATATTTATAAGGTAAGTTCATATCTCCAAGATTTGGCATACTTGCAGGTATTATCTTTTGATCAGGAAAGTTAGAACTATAAATATTTTTACATAATTCATAAAAGCTAACTTCACCCTCACCTTGAATAATATAATCAGCATTAGTAAAATCTACTCTAAATGGCATATGTGACGCTTCTGGACCACCTAATACTATTTTTGTTTCTGGTGAAACTTTTTTAATTATCTCTATAAGTTCAGCGCTCTCTTGAGCATTCCATATATATACACCCAATCCAAGTATTTTTGGTTTATATTCTAAAATATCTTCAGCAACAGATTGTACATTATCATTAATCGTAAATTCATTAATTTTTGCTTTAGATTGAAGTTCATTAAGATTTGCATAAAGATATCTTAGTCCAATAGAACTATGTATATATTTAGCATTTAATGTAGATAATAAAATCAAAGTAACTCATTTATAGTTTTTGCAATTTGCTTTGGTAAAAGTCCAAGAGATTCTTCAACTTGCACTGTATTACCATGAGTTATAAAATCATCGCTATATTCAAAACTTTTAACAGATATATTTGTAATATTTTCTTTGGATAAAAATTCAAGTACTGCGCTTGCAACACCGCCACTATATGAGCTATCGCTAAATACAAACCATTTTGAGTGTTTTTTAGATAATCTTTTCAGCATCTCTTCATCTAAAGGTTTTACAAACTTTAAATCTAAAAAAGATATCTCAATATCTTGCATCTCTAACCTAGTTAAATTTGCACGTCCAACTCCATTTCCATAACCAATAAAAAGTATATCACTATCATTCTCTATTAGTAAATCTGATTTTCCTAGAGCATAATCTTTACTTTGAGCTAAACCATCTCTTGATAAAAAACTTCCTCTAGGGTATCTAATCGCCAAAGGTGTAGAAAATTTATGAGCAAAACCCATAACTTGATGAAAAGATTTTTCATCACTTGGTGCAGTAATTGTTAAGTTAGGTAATGCTCTTAAAAAAGATATATCAAAAACACCTTGGTGAGTTTCACCATCTTCACCAACAATACCTGCTCTATCTAAAGTGAACACTACACCTAAATTCATTAAACAAATATCGTGTATTACTTGATCATAAGCCCTTTGTAAAAATGTTGAATAGATTGTAACAAATGGCTTATACCCTTTTGCAGCCATTGCTCCCATAGATGTAACTGCATGTTGTTCAGCAATAGCCACATCCCAAAAACGCTCTGGATATTTTTCTAAAAGTTCGCTCATCCCTGTACCACTTGGCATAGCAGCAGTTACACCTACAATTTTATTATCTTTATCTGCCAAATTTAATAGAGTATCTGTATAAATAGCTGTTGCACTCTTAGATGATTTTTTTAAAGATTTTCCACTATCTAAATCAAAGGGTCCAACACCATGCCATTTTTCATGTTTTCCCTCAGCGATTTCATAACCTTTACCTTTAATTGTTTGAACATGAATTATAACAGGCTTTTTTAGCTCTTTCGCTCTCTCATATGTTTCACATAATTGCTTAATATCATGTCCATCTATTGGACCAATATATTCAATTCCCATCTCTTCAAACATAATACCAGGAGTTATTAGTTTGAAACCCTCTTCAAATTTTTTAGCTATATAATGAGCGCTTTCACCCATAGTATCTACTACACTTTCTGTTGTACGTCTAAACTTCTGATAAAATGGTGAAGCCATTGCAGATGATAGTATCCTTGAAATTGCACCTATAGGTTTCGCAATACTCATCTCATTATCATTAAGAATAATTATTACAGGATATTTTCTATCTCCAAGTTCATTTAACGCTTCATATGCCATACCAGCAGTTATTGAACCATCTCCAATAACACAAACTGGTATTTTTTTACCTTCATCTCCATCTAACCTTATTGCCTTGGCTGCACCAACTGCTAAAGATATTGAGGTTGAGCTGTGTCCAGCCATATAAAAATCGTGAGCACTCTCTTTAGGTTTTGTATATCCACTTAAACCACCAAACTGTCTTAAGGTTGTAAATTCATCCCATCTATCAGTCAAAAGTTTATGTGCATAAGCTTGGTGAGAAACATCAAATATAAATGGATCATTTATAGAATCAAACACTTTGTGCATAGCAACAATTAACTCAGTTGCACCAAGAGTTGAACTTAAATGCCCACCATTTTTACTAACAACTTCTAAAATTCTTTTTCTAATTTTTGCAGATAGTTCATCTAATTCATTATAATTATAATTTTTAATATTCATTCTAAGATAGTGCCTTTTGTTTTACCTTCTCATAACGCTTCAAAACGTCATCCTCTAAATTTGCTATATCACTCATAGCCACAACACCACCACGTTCAACTGCACTATCTGAAATAATTTCAATATTTTTAGTACTTCCAAGTTTTTCATCAATAAATCCATGATCATTTGGATTTACTTTTAACTTAATATGTGATGCTTCTTTTAGTTCATTCATTAAATTTTGAGCTAATGAAAGTGCAATATTTTTTGAATTTTCACTTATTTCACTGTATATAACCTCTTTTGCAATATCTAAAGCAGCATTAAATATATCTGCTTTCATAGCTTCAAGAGCAGATGAAAAGTCACTTGAAGCATCATCAAGACTTTTAATTGAGTTTTGTAAGTGGGTAATTGCATCATTATAAATATTTTCACTACTTGCTATAGCTTCAGATTTACCAGATTCGTACCCCTCATCAAAACTTGTTTTTTTTACTTTTTCAATCTCCAGTTTATGCATATCATCTTTACTTTCAAGCTTCATCTGCATTTTAATAAAATTTGAGCTCATCTCATCTGTTTTTTTAAGCAGTGATTCAACAAGCTCATCTTTTTTATCTGTACTAATCTCGTTTTTGACATTAACAGGTTCTTCACTTACATTAGTTTGCGTAGCAGAATTATCAACACTCTGACGCAAAGGCATAAACTCATCATCACTTTCATCATTAGAACTATTATCTAAATCACAAGATGATAAAACTTTGAATTTATACTGATTTATTATATGACCACCAGTATTATCACCTTGTATTATTGTTTCCATTACTCTACCATCTCATCTGCTTCACCAACTTGAACAATGCCCTGCTCAGCTAATCCTTGAACTACATCAACAATTTTCCTTTGAGCACCTTCAACTTCTTTAACTTTAACCGCTCCCATGAACTGCATCTCTTCAACAAAAGTATCTTTAGCTCTTTGGGACATATTTGCATAGAATTTCTCTTTTAACTCTTCAGGAGCAGATTTTAGAGCATACATAAGTTCTTGTTTATCTGCAAGTTTTAATATCTCTCTAATTGCATTTCCGTCTAAAGCTGTAATATCCTCAAATGTAAACATCATCTCTTTAATGGAGCTTGCAAGAGCCTCATCTATTTGTTCTATATGTGCTAAAGTAGCTTTTGAAGCTTGTGCACCAAGTCTATTAAACACATCAGCAACAGATCTTGGACCACCAACCTCAACTTTGTAAGAAGCAAGTGATTCAAGTTTAGATTCAAGAACAGCACTAACTCTTTTAATTATAGATGGTGATATATCACCTAAGTTTGCCATACGCATAGCAATCTCTGCTCTAAGATCATCAGAGAAAAACCCTAAGGTTTCAGCAGCCGCAGTTGGATCCATATGTGCTAAAATAAGGGCTACTGTTTGTGGATGCTCATTCACTATAAAGTCTGCAAGTTGAGCAGGTTTTATTTTTGAAAGATATGCAAAATTAGAGGTTGTTTGCATAGATTTAGAAAGTTTATCAAGAACTTTTTTAGCTTCATCTGGTCCTAAAGCTCTATATAAAATCTCTTTCGCATAATCAAGACCACCACTTGTAAGATATTGGTTTGATTGCATAATTGCATAAAACTCTTCAAGTATAGTAGTTGCTAAGTTTTTTTCAATAGACTTTGAACCTGCAATATATTTTGACACTTCAGTTATCGCATCAACACTCATATTTGAAAACAATCCAGCAGTAGTATCCTCTCCAAGCTGAAGAAGTAGTATAGAGATTTTTTCTGCCATACTCATCTCATCGAATTGTGCTTGTTGTGTTGGTGATAAATTCATTATCTAACCCCTTTCATTTGATGATTTTTGATGTAATTCACCCTGCTCTTCATCAAGTAATGCTTGTAAAATAGCCGCAAATTCTTCATTTTTTTCATCAGCAAAAGAACGTATTTTTTCAAGTAAAACTTCATGTTTAAGTTCATCTTCATTGAAGTTTTCTCCAATCCCTAGTTGCTCTTCAACTTTCTTACGCATTGCAGAAACTTTTTCAACTAAATCTTCCTCATCATCCTCATCAAGGTCTAAAATAGGTTTTTCAACTCCATCATCCTCTTTTGAAAATTCTAACATACGTTCAGAAAAAGGTGAAATGATTTTTTTGTATAAAATAAATAAAATTATAAATACAAAAATATATTTTAATATTGGAGAAAATGGTTTTATATAATCTTTTGTGAATTTTTCCATATTACTAAGTTTAACAACATTTGAACTAAGAGTTTCAAATTGAAAATTTCTTACACTTACTTGATCACCTCTATCTTTGCTAACACCAATGGATTGTTTTACCAAAGATGTTATAGCTTCTATTTGCGTTGCATCAAGTTGTACATACTCTAATTCATCTAGAGAATCTCCATTAGCATCAACTTTATTTTTATACTTACCATCTACAACAACCGCAGCACTTATTTTTTTTATTTTTGCAAATTCACCTTTAGTTGTTGTTACTTTTTTTGATATTTCATAATTACTAGTGGTAGTACTTTTTTCATACTTATCTTTAGTTTGCTGTGATTCTAAACCTTGAACTGGACCAATATTGCTTACTGTTCCAGGTACACCACCTACCTCTTTTGGAGCGAAACCCTCCCTTTTTTCATCAAGAGTTTGCTCACTTCTTACTACATTTTCAGGATCATAAACTTCTGATGTTGAACTTGACTGTGAAAAATCATATTCTATTGTAACCTTGGCAACTACTCTGTTTTTACCACCTAGAAAAGGTGCCAAAACATTAACAATCTTTTTCTCTTTTTTACTCTCTTCTCGTGATTTGAATTTTTGTTGCATCACACTAAGTTCACTTAACATTGAAAATTCATCATCAGAACCTAAGGTTTCACCATCAGAGTTTATCAAAGAGACATTTTCAGTTAAAAGAGATGGAACAGCAGAACTAACAAGGTTTTTGATACCTCTAACTTGTTTAGAACTTAACACACGATTCTCTTCAAGCTCTATCATAACAGATGCTGTTGGTTTGATGCTCTCCTCTACAAAAAGAGATTCCTTAGGTATTGCTAAAGAGACACTAGCACTTTTAATAGGAGCTAAAGCGTTTATAGTTCTAGTAAGTTCACCCTCCAAAGCTCTAAGATACTTAATACTTTGATCAAATGATGTTGCACCAAATTCTTGAGTATCAAAAAGTTCAAAACCAACTCCAGAGTTTTTAGGTATACCAAGAGCGGCGATATTTATTCTCTCTTTATATACATAATCTTTAGGAACTTCAACTACATTATCATTTGGTATTTTATAAGGGATATCATCTTTTTCAAGTTGTTTTATAACAGCAGCCGTATCATTTGGATTTAGGTTGTCAAAAAGAACTACATAACCATCATCTCTTTTTGGTTGTGCGGTATATACAACCAAAAAAACCAGAAATGCTACTATTGCTACAACTGAACTTGCAACTATCGTTTTTTGAGTTGTAGTTAACTTTGAAAAAAGAGTTGTTAGTTGAGAAAGAAGAGCCCTAAAATCCATCTAATTAATCTACCTTTTCAAAAAGTTCAAAAAATCTATCATTTTGTGAAACTGTACCAATTGTTACCCTGATTGCATTTAAGCCATAGCCCTTTAAATTTCTTACAATCATACCTAGTTTTAAAAGTTCATCAGAAATTTTACTTGAATCTCTATCTTGATCAAATATTAAAGTTATAAAGTTTGTATATGAACTAATAAATTCAAAATTATTTTGTTGAGCAAACAACTCATATTTTTTCATCTCACTAAAACACAAACTTAAAGATTCATCTACAAAAGATTTATCATCTAGTGCTTCAATAGCTGCTGCTAAAGATAATGTTGTTATGTTAAACGGTGGGCGTAATTTATATAAATTATTTATAATTTCATTATTTGAAATACCATAACCAACTCTCATACCACCTAAACCATAAGCCTTAGAAAAAGTCCCAAGATATATAACATTATCAAATTTTTCAATCAAAACAGATGGCTCTATATTTTTTTTATCATCCTTAAATTTAGCGTATTCCATATAAGCACCATCAACAACTACCAATGTATCATTATCTATTTTTTCAATAAATTCATATACCTCTTTAGAATCTAAACAGTCTCCAGTTGGATTATTTGGCACACACAAAAATATAATCTCAGGATTATTCTCTTTATATAGTTCATAAAACTCATCTAAATCATGTGAAACACTTGATGTTTTTATAACCTCTGCACCAACATGTGATGCATATATTTCATACATAGCAAAAGTTACAGAGTTAATCAGTATTTTAGCTTTTGAAGATGCTTTTGCATGCATAATAAACTCTATTATCTGATCAGAACCTGCACCTATAATTGTATTGTTATTTTTAACATTATAGAAAGAAGATAGTTTATCTTTTAATTCATACATACTATCATCTGGATAAAGTGCCATATTTTCAACAATAGAACTAACTTTTTCACTTACTTTTGGTGAACAACCTCTAGGATTCTCATTTGAAGCAAGTTTAACTATATTTTTAGAATCAATTCCAAACTCTCTAACAACAAGTTCAATTGGTTTACCAGCTTCATAAACATTTATATTGTCTAATTTTGAGTTAAAAGTCATCTGTTTCCTTTAACATAAGAGCCAAGCCATGTAACTTCATTTTTATGTTTTTCTAAAATATTTTGTATTTCATCTCCATCAATATGCCCATCAAAATCTATAAAAAACCAATAACCAAATTTATCTTTATCTCTTGATGGACGAGACTCTATTTTAGATAAAGAGATATCAGAATCATCAAAATCTTTCAAAAATCCTACAAGTTTACCTGCTTTTTTCGACTCTTTAAGTTTTACGAGTATAGAGGTTTTATCATCAGAACTTTTACCATTTTTAAAATCACTCAATATAAAAAATCTAGTGTTATTATCACTTACATCTTGAACATTGTCATATCTAGTTGGTACACCATAAAGTTTTGCAGCTATATGTGAGCATATTGCAGCAGAATTTTCATCTTCACTCGCCAATATTGCTGCCTTTGCAGTTGATTCAACAGGGATTAGTTCCAAATGATCAAAACCATGTTCATTTATAAACTCTCTACATTGGCCAAAACCTTTATCTTTTGAATAAATTTTTGTGATTTTACTTATGTCTGTTGCTTTAGTAGCAAATGACATATGTATATCCATATAAAGTTCAGCAACAATTTTAACTTTAGATTCAGCTAATAAATCTAATGTTTCACCAACAATGCCATCTCTGGAGTTTTCTATAGGTACTACACCAAATTTAGCACGGCCAGATTCAAGAGTTTTAAAAACAGAATTTATTGAGCTTAAAGATAGGTACTCACTCATCGCTCCAAATCTAGATTCTGCCGCTTGGTGAGTAAAAGACCCCTCAGGTCCTAAAAATGCAATTTTTTCTGGTAACTCTAAGTTTCTTGAAACTGCGAAAATTTCCAAAAATATAGCTTCAATTGCATCTTCATTTAATAATCCATCAGATTTTTGTGACATCTCAGATAATCTTGAAATAATAGCTTTTTCTCGTTCAGGTCTATAAATTGCACCATTGCTTTGATGTTTAATCTCGCCAACTCTATGTACAACTTTCATTCTATTATTTAAAAGTTCTACCATAGTATTGTCTATTTCATCTATATATTCTCTACAATCATCTAATGTTTTTAACTCTTTCATTTTTATATAAACTCTTTCTCTAATTCAATTAGATCATCAAATTTTTCACGTTTTCTTATAAGTCTATCTTCACCATCTTCCACTGCAACTTCAGCACTTCTACCTCTAGTGTTGTAGTTAGAAGCCATAGTAAAACCATAAGCGCCAGCACTTTCAACTATAACAAGGTCATTATGTTCAAGCTTAGGTAATTCACAATCTTTAGCAAAGTAGTCACCACTTTCACATACAGGACCGACTATATCAGCCTTAGAAGTTTTGCCATCTTTAAAAGTTGTTATTTTATGATAAGCTTTATAAAGTGAGGGACGCAATAAATCATTCATAGCTCCATCAACAATCACAAATCTTTTTTCATCATTTTGTTTTTCGTAAAGTACTGTTGTAACAAAATAACCAGCATTTGCAGTTAAGAAACGCCCTGGTTCGCCTATAACAGTTATATCCAAAGCTTTTAAGGTTGTTAAAATTGCTTGTGCATAATCATATGGTGGTATTAAGATCTCATCATCATACTTAACACCTAATCCACCACCAACATCAAAAAATTTAAGATTTATATCTAAAGCAGATAAAGAGCGTACTAAATCAGCAACAATTTCACTAGCTTCATAAATTGGAACTAAGTCTGTAAGTTGAGAGCCTATATGAAAATGTATTCCAATAGGATCTAAAAATTCTGAATTTTTAGCATCTATATACATTCTTTTTGCACTTGCTAAATCTACACCAAATTTGTTTCCATGAAGACCTGTAGAGATGTATGGATGTGTTTTTGGATCAATATTTGGATTTACTCTAACACTAATACGAGCAACTATTTGCATCTGTTTTGCTATAGCTTCTACTCTTTTAAGTTCAGCTTCACTCTCTACATTTATATAAAGAATACCTATCTCTAAAGCTTCTTTTATCTCATCATCTCTTTTCCCAACACCAGAAAAGATAATTTTATAAGCTTCAATACCAGCAAGCTTTGCACGCTTAACTTCACCAATAGATACACAATCTGCTCCAGCACCTAAAGAAGCAAAATGCTTTATAACACTAAGGTTTGAGTTTGATTTAACTGCGAAACACATTAAAGATTTTCTACCTTTAAAAGCTTCTTTCAATTCATTAAAGCTTTCGCTCATCTTGTTGAAATCATAAACATAAAGAGGGGTTTGGTACTTATCTGCTAATTTTTGAAAATCTATCACTTTGCTACTCACTAATCATAATTTTTAGTATATTTTAGCAAAATTTCGATTAAGCTTAGATTTTAGTATAATTGCGTCAATGAAAACTAATATATATGATGTAATTATTGTTGGAAGTGGTGCGGCTGGTAGTATGGCTGCAATAGAGTCAGCAAAATCTGGAAAAACAACCTTGCTAATAGAAAAACTGCCAAAACTTGGGAGTAAACTAAAAGCAACTGGTGGTGGTAGATGTAATCTAACAAACACTTTAGATACAAAAGAGTTTATGCAATCATTTGGTAGAGATGGTAGATTTATGCAAGATGCCTTATCTTACTTTAACAACAAAGACTTAGTTGAATTTTTCAACTCTTTGGGTGTTCAAACTGCTTGTAATGATGGTTTTAGAATATTTCCAGCTTCAAGGAGTTCACAAAGTATTTTGGATGCTTTAGAAAAGGAGATGCTAAATCTAGGAGTTGTGATTAAAACATCCCAAGAGTTAAAACAAATAAATATATCTGATCAGAAGATACAATCTATACAAACACAAGACAGCAAATACACATGCTCAAATCTAATCCTAGCTACTGGTGGTTTAGGGTTTGAAAATCTAGGCGCTACGGGAGATGGTTTAGATATATCTAAAAAATTAGGTCACACTATAACACCACTTCATCCTGCAATGTTACCACTTGAAACAAAAGAGACCTGGGTAGCCAACTGTACAGCAGATACAATAGCCAAAGTTGAGCTTAAAATAGATATCAAAAAATATAGTAAGCTATCTTGCATAGGAGATTTAATCTTTACAAAAAAAGGTATAAGAGGTCCTGTTGTACTTGATTTTAGCAGAGAGGTAACACCTTTACTTGATGTTATGGATGAAGTTCCACTCCTAGCTAATTTTACAAAATCTTTAAATCAAGAGGAGTTACATCAAAAGCTAAAAAACAACTCAAAAGAAAATCAAAATATTATAGATACCTTGACAATTTTAGTACCTGTATCTTTAGCAAAAGAGTTATGTAAATTATGTAAAATAAATATAGAGTTAACTTACGCCACACTAAGCTCAAAGCAAAAAGAAAATCTTCTAAAAACATTAAGATGGACTCCATTAACTGTTATAGGAAGTGATGGCTTTAAAAATGCCATGATAACAAGAGGTGGTATAAAACTTAAAGAGATAAACCCAAAAACGATGCAATCTAAACTGATAAATGGTTTATATTTTTGTGGTGAGATTATGAATTTAGATGGACCATGTGGTGGGTATAATTTACAATTTTCATTTGCTAGTGGGAAACTAGCAGGGATGTTAAATTAACAAATTGCTATAGCATCTATCTCTACAAGTGCATTTTTAGGCAATGTTTTTACAGCTACAGTTGCACGCGCTGGTTTATGTGTTCCAAAAGCTTTTTCATAAATTTCATTTACTACAACAAAGTCATCCATGGAAGCTAAAAAAATAGTAGTTTTTATAACTTTATCTAAAGAGCTATTTGCCTCTTTTAAAACAGCAGTTAAATTTTTCAAAACCTGAGTAGTTTGAATTACAACATCATTTTCTAACATAATACCTTCACTAGTCAATGCGATTTGACCTGAAGTGTAAACCAAACCATTATGTTTTACAGCTTGTGAGTATGGTCCAATAGCAGCTGGTGCATCATTTGTTTGTATATATTCCATAAATATTCCTAATTTTTTTAAAATTATACTTAAACTTTAAACTATTTTGATAGAATAATAGTAAATTAATTCTAGGGATTAGTAAAATTATGTCAAACTTTATAAAGTTATATGAAAAAAATTCTACTTTTAATACATTTTTAAATCAATTAGATGATATAGTTTATGTAAAAGATGCTAATCTTAATTTTATAAATTGCAATACAAAACTTACACGATTTTTATCACTACCAAAATCAGTATTGCTTGGTAAAAATAATACTGAGCTTTTTGATCAACCATACACAAAACATTTTAACCAATTTGAAGAAAAAGTTTTGGAAACGAAAGAGGAATGTAATTTTAGTTTTGATTTTATTGAAAGAAATAAACATTTTTATTTTAACGGTTCTATTACACCATCTTTTGACATAAATAATACCCTTGATGGTATTATAGTTGTGATGAAAGATATTAGCAAATTTAAAAGCTTAGAGATTGAAAAAGAAAAAACTCAAAATACTTTAAATAGAGAACATGAACTTTTTGAAAATGGTCCTGTTCTAGTTATAGAATGGACATATAAAAATGATCAAGTAACCCCACTGTTTATATCTAAAAATCTTACTAGTATGTTAGGTTATGATGTAGATGAACTACTCAACTTAACTATCCCTTGGAAAGATATAATCCATGAAGATGATTATGATAAAGCAAGACAAATTCTATGGGTAGCTGTGTCAAATAAAGATAAGTCATATGAAAGAGCTTATAGACTTTATGATAAAAATAAAAATGAAAAGTGGATTTATGACTTTTCAGTAATACATTATGATGAAAATGACAACTTTGAAAGTGTTCACACATACTTTTTAGATATAACAACACATGATTTACTTAAAAATGTGCTAAACCAAGAACGTGATCTGTTTTTGAATGGTCCAACTGTATTTTTCAAATTTAATCTTGATTTAGGAATGCCTATAGAATATATATCAAAAAATATATTTGATTTATATGGACTTGATGAAAATACACTTGTTGGAACAAATTTTTCAGATTTAATCCATCCAGATGATAGAGTTAGAGTATGTACAGAATATAGATCAATGATCAACAATAAAACTTCTAAATTAGAGCAAGAGTACAGAATCTTAGATTCAAATGGTAATGTTGAATGGATCTCAGATTTAGCTATACTAAAAGTTCATCAAAATGGAAATATTGAAAATATTTATGGATATATTACAAACATAACTGAGAGAAAAGAGATAGAAACAGCTCTTATAGAAAGTATGCAAGATATACAAATTTGGTCAAGTGTTTCTGAAGCTACATCAGAGGGTATAATTATAATGGATGATAAAAATAAAATCATCAAAGCAAATAAAGCAGCAAGAGATATTACAGGTTATAGCTCAAATGAGATATTAAACTCAGACATATCTATATTTCTTCCTAAAAGTACTTATGCACCTAAAGATTTTAGACATATTACAGAAGAGGTAAAAGAGCATGGAATGTGGCAAGGTGAACAATATATTTTTTCTAAAAAAAATCCAGCCCTTCCTGTTTGGGTAAATATATTTTCTATTGGATATAACTCGAAAAATAAAAATGTTGCAATTTTTTCTGACATATCTAAACTTAAAGAATCACAGATGTATCTCAAGCATTTAGCTCACCACGATCCTTTAACAGATTTACCAAACAGGGTTTTGCTTAATGAAAGACTAGATCATGCACTAGCACTTAGTTCAAAAATAGATATGGGTTTAGCACTTTTATTTATTGATTTGGATGGTTTTAAACATATAAATGATTCTTTAGGACACTTTATAGGCGATAAACTTTTAAAAACAATTGCTACTAGACTAATTGAATCCATAGATGAGGCAGATACTCTAGCAAGATTAGGTGGAGATGAATTTGTAATACTTATAGAAGAATACAAAGATGAAAAAGTACTATCTGCAATTGCTGATTATATAATTGAGCAGATATCTAAAGAAATAAATATAGAAGAGAATAAGCTTTATGTAACTGCTAGCATTGGAATTGCTACAAATAGATTTAACACATATAATAGTACTGAACTTCTAAAAAATGCAGATGCAGCAATGTACAAGGCAAAAAATTCTGGTAAAAATAGATATGAGTTTTACAATACACAAATGACACAAGATTCTTACGACTATGTAAACCTTTTACACACTCTTAAAGATGCAATAACAAATGATGAATTTGAGATGTATTACCAAGTACAAATAGATAATACAGATAGCTCCATAATTAATGCCGAAGCACTAATAAGATGGAACTCACCAGAGCATGGTATCATTTTCCCTAGCTCATTTATCCCAGCAGCTGAGGAAACAGGGCTTATAGTTCCAATCGGAAAGATAGTTCTTGAAAAATCTTTTAAACAGATGAAAAAATGGAAAGATCAAAAGCTATCTATAAATAAACTAAGTGTCAATCTTGCTGGTAAACAGATATTGCAAAAAGATTTAGTAGATTGTGTTGAGGGACTTTTATTGAGCACAAAGTGCAAGCCTGAATGGATAGAACTTGAAGTAACTGAAGGTTTTATAATGCAAAATACTATTGATTCAATATCCAAGTTAAATAAACTAAGATCACTTGGAATTAGCATTGCTATAGATGATTTTGGTACAGGTTATTCATCTTTAAGCTACTTAAAACATCTGCCAATAGATAAACTTAAAGTAGATAAATCATTTGTTGATGATATACCAAACAATAAAGACGATAATGCAATTGCAATTGCAGTTATCTCACTTGCAAAATCACTAAAACTAAAAGTTATAGCTGAGGGTATTGAAAGAGAAGATCAATTAAGATTTTTAAGTAAAAATCATTGTGATGAATTTCAAGGTTTTCTTTTTTCTAAACCTATTACAGCAAAAGCATTTCAAGCTAAATTTTTATAACTTTTTGTATTTATGGATAACATCACTCAAAATTGCAACATAATCTTCACTAATCCAAAAACCAGGAACAGAGTAAATAATTCTTTGTTTTGGTGTCAAAAAAGCAGAAGTTGGAATCATATTTGTTTTAATTTTAGTTGGATAATAATCTTTATCTCTTGTTAGATGAACTGCAATAAAGTACTTATTAACTTCATTTATAACATCATCCTCTTGTAAAGTTGTAGCTTCAAGTTTTTTGCACCATTTACAAGTTGGTGAAGTTACCAAGAGGTATATAGGTTTATTTGTATGTTTAGATTTTTTTAAAGCTTCTTTATAAGATTTTACCCAATTTATCTCATTTGAGTAAAGAGTAAAAAAAGTTAAAAAAATAATTATCAAAATTTTCATAAGTAGATTTTATCACATAAACCTATAATT
>WFNF01000124.1 GCA_015488775.1 Helicobacteraceae bacterium | reverse complement strand
TTTCAATTAGAACAAAATGATGAAAATAGTGTTCCTCCATATCTTTTAGAACACTTTACTGGCTTTGCTGGTTATTTGTCTGATTTAAATCTAGGAACTGAATATAGAATAATTGATAACTTGAGTGTTGGTGCTACTTTTAATTATAACTTTATGGATTTTAGTTTGAAGCTAGATGATAAAAATAATTTTGGTATAAAGAACAAAACAATTGGTTTTGTTCTTTATGGTGCGGCACACTTTTAAATTATAAAATTTTAGAGTTGCTCTTAAGTAAGTATTTTATACTCACTTAGATATTTGTAAAGTAACTCAAAAGTTACTTTTAATATAGCAACTAAAGGTATAACGATAATCATACCAACTATCCCACCTAGACTTCCACCAACAAGTAATGATAACAATATAAGAAGAGGATGAAGGTTTACAGAGTTTCCAACTGCGAGTGGATAAACAAATATAGTCTCTATAACTTGAACAACTAAAAACACACCTACAACCATCATAATTGAACTTGCGTCACTCCACTCTGGCGTTACAAACATTATAAATATAGCAGGAATTGCACCAAGTATAGGACCAAAATATGGCACAAAATTTCCAATTCCTGCAATTAAACCAACTACTAGTGCGTAAGGGAAACCTATAATACTTAAACCTACTGCGGTCATAACACCAACAAATGAAGCATCTATTAGTTGTCCTCTAATATATGCTTGTATAGAGTTTCCAATTTTATAAAAAAGTAGAACAAACATCTCAAAGTATCTATTTGGAACATAAGATAAAAGTGTTTTTTGCATTAGATACATATCTTTTAATATAAAAAATGAGATAAAAGGTATTATAAGTGCAAAAGATAAGAGAGATAGTGCATTGGATAAATATGATGAAAGATATTTTGTAAAACCACTTCCTTTATTTGCTATGTACTCTTTTGAAAGTTCTGTCATATCTGGAAAAGATATAAAAGTAAACTCAGATTTTAAACTTGATTGTATTGATAAAACATAAGTTTTAAAAACTTCAATATATTGCGGAAGTTGATCACTTAATGTAGCTACTTGTTTTATAAGCAAGGGTGTTAAAAATGTAAATAATATTACGACTAAAGATATCATAATTAAAAAGATACTTGATATAACACTAAGTTGTGAATAACCTTTAAGTTCAAAGTACGATACTAATGGCTTTAAAACATTTGCTAGTAAAAAAGCTATAAGTAAAGGTATAAACAAAGACTGCACTGTATAGAAAAACATTGCAACCATTGTTAAAACTATAAGATAGTAAAAACTTTTTATACCAATATATTTAGGCATTATATTTTAACTCTTCTATTTGAGAGTTTGCAACTCTAAGTCTAGTTGAAAGAATCTCTCCAAGTCTCATAGAGATTTTGAAACCTATCTCTGGATCTTTTTTTGAGAAAGTAGCTAAGTCTGGTTTTGAAAGTGCTAAAAGAGTTGTATCTTTAGATGCGACAACTGTAGCAGATCTTGCACTTTCATCAAAAAGTGCTAATTCACCAAAAAAAGTACCACTATCTATGCTTGCTAAAAGTATCTCATTTTTTTCCTGATAGTTTTTATATATATCTACTTTTCCATCTTTTATTATATATAAAGCAGCACCTGGTTCACCCTCAGAAAAGATTTTTTCATCTTTTATGTAAACTCTAGTATGTAGATTTCTATCTAATCTTATTATTTCACTTTTTTTAAGTGAATCAAAAAGTGGAATATTTTGTAAAAACTCCAAATCCCCTTTATTTTCACTTTTACTAAAAAAGTTATCCCATAGTGCATTTATATTCATATTTTTATCTCTTTTTAGAAATTATATTACAATTTGACATAATATAATCATAAAGATAATTTTTTTGCTAATATATGTTTATGATACTACACATAGATATAGATACCTTTTTTGCATCTGCTCATAGAACATTAGATAAGTCATTAAATTCAAAAGCTATTTTAGTAGGTGGACGTGGGGATCCATATATGTTTTCAAAAAAACCTCAAAAAAATAAAAAATATATTAGATTAAATGAGGGTGCTTTTGTTCCAACTCTTTTTTCATCCCAAAATGATAACGCCAATTATTTTAATGATGGTGATAAGATAAGAGGTATTGTTACAAC
>WFNF01000123.1 GCA_015488775.1 Helicobacteraceae bacterium | reverse complement strand
TAGAAGATAAATCATCTCAAAAAACATTCTTTGATGATTTAGATATTGGCTACTTAAGTGGTGAAAGTAATGTTAATGAGTCTGAACTTGAAAATATGAAACGTTTTTGTGCTAGAAAAAAGAGAAAAACTCTTATTTTAGGTTCTGATGTTATAGGACATAAAAATGCTAAAAACATAGCAAAAATTGCTGGGTATATTCAAAAATCTGGTGCATTTGAAGTTATGATTGTTCCAAGTGTAACAAACTCTTTAGGTGTAAGTTTAATAGCTAAACTTAGTGAAGCACAAGATGGTTTCAGCATTGGCTACAATGTAGAAACAGATTTTACACTTAGTGCAAAAGGAACTGCTGATTTAGATATGCCAGCACTTAATCAACAAGAGGGAACTTTTGTTAATATTGACTCTTGCTTAAGTGTTCTTAATGTTGGTTCATCTTATGATGGATATGTTCTTAATGATATAGCTTGTGCTTTTGGCATTGAGACTAAAAATACTGTTGATTATACTAGTGCACTTCCTTTTAATAATATCTCTTTTGATGATTTAGAAGATGATTTTAACGAAGATGGTACAACACAAAGAGCTTTTAGACTTGAGTCTAAAATAAATACACAAAATGCTAACTTAGATAGCGTAAATGATATAGCTGAGTATAATGGCGCAGTTATATATTTAAAAGATTCAATTGATCAATTTAGTGAGTTTACTGCTGATTGTAAACAGATTAAAGAGAAAAAAGTTGAACTTGTTGCATCTACATCTTTTGCTACTGCTGCTAAAGCTAAAAACGGAGATATTGTTCGTTTTGAGATAGGTGGTGTTGTTTTCACTAGAAAACTTAGAGTAGATAAAAAGATGAAAGGCACAATTGCACAAAATCCTGCATTTGATCAAAGATCTAAACTTAGCGGTTATAGATTTGCTCAAATCAACTTAGAGGTTATAGATGGGTAAACCAATTACAATTACTATTGATGGTAGAGAGGTTCAAACAAATGAGGGTGAATTTATCTTAAACGCAGCTCGCGCTAACGATATTTTTATACCTGCTATTTGTTATCTTACAAGATGTAGCCCTACATTAGCTTGTAGAATATGTCTTGTTGAGGCTGATGGTAAACAAGTTTATGCTTGTAATGCTAAGTCTAAAGATGGAATGAATGTTACTACTAGTACAGATACTATTGAGAGTGAAAAACGTGCTATTATGGAGGTTTACGATGTAAACCATCCATTACAGTGTGGGGTTTGTGATCAATCAGGTGAGTGTGAGTTACAAAACTACACTTTAGAGATAGGTGTTGACTCTCAAAGTTACGCTATAAAAGATGTTGAGCGTAAATCTGTAGATTGGGGTCACATCCACTATGATCCAGGTTTATGTATAGTTTGTGAAAGATGTACAACTGTATGTAAAGATATGATCGGTGATAACTCTTTAAAAACTGTACCTCGTGGTGCTGATGGTATTGATGCTGAGTTTAAAGAGAGCATGCCTAAAGATGCTTACGCTATGTGGAACAAACTAAATAAATCTGTTATAGGTTTAACTAGTGGTGAAGATATGCTAGATTGTACTTCTTGTGGTGAGTGTGCTGCTGTTTGTCCAGTTGGAGCTTTAGTAGATACTGATTATATGTACACAACTAATGCTTGGGAGCAACAACGCATACCTGCAACTTGTTCACATTGTAGTGCTGGTTGTCAAATAAATTATGAAACTAAACATACAGATATTGAAAACTCTGATGATAAAATCTATAGAGTAAGTAATGAATGGAACTATGTTTCACTTTGTGGTGCTGGACGTTATGGTTACGATTTTCAAAATGCTAATGTTAGCAAAGACGATAGTTCATTTGAAAATGCTCTTGAAGCTTTTGAAAAAGCAGATACTATTAAGTTTACAAGTTCTATAACAAATGAAGAGGCTTTAATTTTACAAAAACTTAAAGAGACTCGTGGTTATAAACTTATAAATGATGATGCTAGAGTGTTTAATGATTTTTTAAATGATTACTCACAAATTAGTGGTACTAAACTTTATGGTAGTGACCTTAAAGAGACTCATGCATCTAACTTTGTTATATCTGTTGGATCTGCTTTAAAATCAGATAATCCAAATGCTAGATATGCTTTAAATAACTCTATGACTATGAACAAGGGTGCTGGCTTATACTTTCATCCAGTTAAAGACCCTGTTGTTGATGGTATGAGTAAAAATATAGTAAGCATAAATCATAAGCCTTTACAAGAAGAGCATGTGATGTACTTAATCTTAGATTTGTTTGCTAAAAAAGATAAACTTCCTAATGAATTATCTGAATACTTATCATCATTTCACTCTATGAAAAAAGAGACTATAACTGAAACTGTAAAAGAGAAAGTTATAGAGATAGTTAAAGAGATGAAGGTAAATGAGGAAACTGGTGAAGAGGAAGAGATTGAAGTAGAAAAATCTAAAATGGTTCCTAAAAAAGTTCAAAAAGAGATTGATGTTGATGTTAATGCTCTTTTAGAAATTGTTGGAACACCTAAAAAGTTTGAAGAGACTTTTGAAAAACTAATGAAGAAAAAAGATACTTTTTCTCTAATAGTAGGACCAGATTTTTATACACATCCTAACTCTAAAAATTTAGCTCGCTTAGTTGCTTTAGTGGAAAAATATACTGCTTTTAATGTAGTTATGATACCAACTTTAGTTAACACTTTAGGTGTAAGCCAGATTTGTGAATTAGATGCTGAAGCTGGTAGTTTTAGTATTGGATATAATACCGAGGCTGATTTTACTTTGAGCGCTTTAGGTGATGGTGATTTAGATATGCCAGCACTTAATCAGCAAGAGGGCACATTTACAAGTATCAATAAAAGAGTTAACCCAACTAATGCTGCTTTATCATATGGTGGTTATACATTAAATGATTTAGCTAATAAACTTGGTTTAGATAATTCTTTAACTATTGATTACACTAAAGAGTTAAGTAAAGTTGCTGGTTTTAAAGATACTGAATTTGATGAGATGCCTAACTACTACGATAATGATGGTAGTGAGCATAGAGGTTATACACTTGATGTTGTAAGTGTAGATACTAATTCAGATGAAAGTGTTGAAAAGGCTAGTGATGAAGTATTAAGTGAAGTTATCTATCTTGCTAACCCAGTTAGACAATTTAGCGATTTTACAAATAAAGCTCATCAACTAAATCAAGAATCTGGATTATTTGCAAGTCCTGCTTATATGAAGAAACTTGAGTTAAGTGAGGGAGATATGGTTAGTGTAAGTGCAAATGGAACTAGCCTAGAGGTTAAAGTTATTGAAGATAATAAAATTGATGGTGACATCGCATATCTTCCAACTTTTGATAAAAATCTACAAACAGCTGCTATGTTTAAATCTTATAGATTTGAACAAGCAACTATAAAAAAGGTGTAATAAATGGATGCATATCTGATTGAAACCGTTATTAAAATCGTAGTGATTTTATTATTGTTCTCAGCATTAGCTGGTTTTGGTACGTATTTTGAGCGTAAAGTTCTTGCTTTTATGCAAAGACGTCTAGGGCCAATGAATGTTGGTCCTTATGGTGTTTTACAAATCGCGGCTGATGGTATTAAGTTATTTACTAAAGAGGATTTAATACCTCAAGGTGTTGTACCTGCAATATTTAAAATAGCTCCAGTTATTACAGTTGCAACTGCTTTTATGGCTGCTGCTGCTATCCCTTTTATGCCAGAATTTACTGCATTTGGTTACACAGTTAAACCAATTATTGCAGATATAAATGTTGGTATATTATATGTAATTGGCGTTATGGGTGTTGGTTTGTATGGTCCACTACTTGGTGGTATGGCATCAGCAAATAAGTTTGCACTTATCTCAACTGCTCGTGCGGCAGCTGTTTTTATCTCTTACGAGGTTGTGACAGGCTTATCTTTACTTGCTCCTCTTATGATGGTTGGTTCTTTATCTCTAATAGATATAAATAACTTTCAAGCTGGTGGTTTTACACACTGGATGATATGGTCACAACCAATTGCTTTTGTACTGTTTTTGATTGCTGCTTTTGCTGAAACTGGTCGTACTCCATTTCACTTAATTGCAAATGATCATGAGCTTATTGATGGTTTTGGTACTGAGTACTCTGGAATGAGATGGGGTCTTTTCTTTATTGGTGAGTATGCAAATATGTTCTTTATCTCATGGGTAATCGCATTAGTGTTCTTAGGTGGTTTTGGAGATGGTAGTGTACTTGGTGCATTAGCTCTATTTCTAAAAGTTTCTTTCTTCTTTTTCTTCTTTTTATGGACAAGAGCTGCTTGGCCAGATGTAAGACCAGATCAGCTTATGATGTTGTGTTGGAAGATTTTAATGCCTATAGCAGTGGTAAATATAGTTATCACTGGTATAGTGATGATGTTTTAGGGAGTAGGTATGAGTATAGAAGAATTTAAAGATAGAAATGTTGGTGTAAGTAATTATTATCAAGTTGATATTGAAGATTATCCTACACAACCATGGGATAAATTTAAAAGAGTAGTTAAAAGAACTTTTAGATTAGAACTTTTTGTTGGTTTGTGGGTTGTAATGCGTGAGATGATAAAGTTTGATATCCATACTGTTTCTTACCCAGCTGAAAAGTTGCCTATTGGTCCTAGATATAGAGCAATACATAAACTTTTACGTTTATGGGAATCTGGTTATGAAAGATGTATTGGTTGTGGACTTTGTGAAAAAATCTGTATATCTAATTGTATCCGTATGGAAACTAAGATAGATGAAAAATCAAGAAAAGAGGTTACTGAGTATTCAATTAATCTTGGTCGTTGTATCTTTTGTGGTTACTGTGCAGAAGTTTGTCCTGAGTTAGCTATTGTTCATGGTGGAAGATATGAAAATGCTTCTGATCAAAGAGCTCACTTCGTAATTAAAGATGACATGTTAACTCCTATGGATGAGCTTTTAACAAAGCAACAACAAGAGTTTCCAGGTTTTGGTGCTGTTATACCAGGCAGCGATAAAAGCGTTAAAAAAACGCCTTTAGCTTATTAAGGAGAGCGAATGTTTGAAGTAATATCTTTTTATCTATTTTCTTTTTTAACAATTGCAATGTTTTGGATTGCAGTTACTAGTTCTCAAGCTCTTCATGCACTTAGTGCATTAGCTGCTGGGATGATTTTTATATCAGGTTTCTTTTTTATATTAGATGCTGATTTTTTAGGTGCTATACAAATAGTAGTTTATTCAGGAGCAGTTTTAGTACTTTACTCTTTTGGTATGATGTTTTTTGATACAACTAGAGATATTGTTGAAAGAGAAGTTAACACACTTATACCTTCTGTTTTATCAGTTCTAAGTGCAGTTATGGTTGTTTTAATTTTTATGGCTCCAATTGTTGGTGACAACATTATAAGTCACTATCCTGTAATTGAGGGTGCTGGAAATGCACAACAAGTTGGAATGGTTCTTTTCACTAAATATTTAATTCCATTTGAAGTTGCAGCAATAATGTTACTTGTTGCAATGATTGCTGGTATTGTTTTAGCTGGTAAAAAAATGGATAAATCTTTAACTCTTATGAGAGATGAAGAGATTGAAATTATGCATGAGCGTGACAGAAAGGCAGGGCTATAATGGAAATTACATTAACACACTATCTAGTTTTATCAACTATACTTTTTTCTATAGGTTTAGTTGGTATTATGAGAAGAAAAAATCTTTTGATGCTGTTTTTTGCAACAGAGATTTTACTTAATGCTGTAAACGTTGGTCTTGCAGCTATATCTCATTACTATAACGACCTTACTGGTCAATTGTTTGCATTTTTTATAATTGCTATTGCTGCTAGTGAAATTGCGGTTGGTCTTGGTCTTTTAATAGTATGGTATAAACGTACTGGTTCAATTGATCTTGATACATTAACATCGATGAAAGGATAATGTAAATGGAAATGCTTTTATATATTGCACTTTTTTCGCCTTTAGTAGGTTCACTATTTGCAGCACTTTTTACTGCTCAAAAAAAGACACTTATTGCTGGAGTTGTACCTAGTGCTCTTTTATTTACATCTTTTGTAGCTTCAACGCTACTTTTAATTCAAGTTTTACAAGGTAATACTATAAATGTAGAACTTATGACTTGGATGGCAACAGGTAATCTTTATATACCTTTTGGTTTTGTAATTGATCAAATCAGTGTTACTATGATGATGGTTGTAACTTTAGTTTCTACTATAGTTCATATCTATTCTATTGGTTATATGGATCACGATAAATCTTTTAATAGATTTTTCTCATGGTTGTCAGCTTTTGTTTTCTCTATGATGGTTCTTGTTATGTCAGATAATTTTGCTGGTCTTTTCATTGGATGGGAAGGTGTTGGGCTTTGTTCATGGGCACTTATAGGTTTCTGGTATCATAAAGAGAGCGCAACTTGGGCTGCGAATGAAGCGTTTATCATGAACCGTATTGCTGACCTAGGTATGTTAATTGGTATCTTTTTAGTTTACTGGAATACTGGTACTCTTCAATATGCAGAAGCTTTTGCAATTATGCCTACACTTGACAACTCTACACTTACAATGATTGGTATATTTTTATTTATAGGAGCAATGGGCAAATCTGCTCAGTTTCCTTTGCACACTTGGCTTGCAGATGCGATGGAAGGTCCAACTCCTGTTTCTGCACTAATACATGCTGCTACTATGGTTACAGCAGGTGTTTATCTTATTGTTAGATCAAATGAATTATATGATTTAATCCCTAACGTTGGACTATTTATAGCTAGTCTTGGGGCTTTTGTTGCTATGTTTGCTGCCTCTATGGCTCTTGTAAATCGTGATATGAAAAGAATTATTGCTTACTCTACACTTTCACAACTTGGTTATATGTTTGCAGCTGCTGGCCTTGGAGCTTATTGGGTTGCACTTTTTCACCTTGTGGCTCACGCATTTTTTAAAGCACTACTATTTTTGGGTGCTGGTAATGTTATGCATGCTATGAGTGATGAGCTTGATCCATTCAAGATGGGTGGTTTACGTAAGGTTATGAAGGGTACATTTATAATGATGACTCTTGCTTCAGTTGCTTTAGCAGGACTATTCCCACTGGCTGGTTTCTTCTCTAAAGATCTTATTTTAGAAGCTGCTTTTGCTGAACATCACTTCATTATCTACTCTGTATTATTATTTACAGCTGGTTTGACTGCATTTTATTCATTTAGACTTGTTGCACTTATCTTTCATGGCGAAGAGAGATATAAAATCTTTGGTATTCACCCGCATGAAGCTTATAAGTTTATGCTTGTAGCTATGTCGCCTTTAGCAATACTAGCAGTTATAGCAGGTTCACTAAAAATGACTTACTTTGAGATGGTTACAAACTTACTTCCAGCTACTGAGTATCATATACACTCACATACTACATATTGGATAATGACTATAGGAACTCAACTTTTTGTTGGTTTAGCTATAGCTTTTGCATATAAAAAATATATTGGTAAAGTTAAAGAAGACAAAGAGTTTGAAAAACGTTTTTGTTATAAAGTTTTATTTAACCAATATTATATTCCACATTTTTATGATGAATATATTGTTAAACCGTATCGTGAACTTTCATACATTTTTTGGAAGCAAATCGATCTTAAAATTGTAGATGCTACAGTTGACTTTATTGGTACTAGTCTTTATAAAACGGGTGAGGTTACTAGAGGGGTACAAAATGGTAATCTTTCAACTATGCTTAAGTGGATGGTTGCTGGTTTAGCTGTACTTCTAGTTCTTGCTGCAATGTTTACACTTGTAGCTACAAATGCAGATTTTCTTTTATCTGTATATCATGATTTAGGAGCGTAATTGATGTTAGATCACATTTTATCAATTCTTATATTTTTCCCTTTACTAGCAGCAATGCTAGGTTTTGTGGTGAACAAAGATAGTATTAGAGCTTATGGTATTACTGTTACTACTGTTGAGTTTATTTTATCTTTATGGTTATGGTATGCATACGATTCAAGCGTTTCTGGTATGCAGTTTATGGAAAACATTGAGTTAATCCCTGCTTTTGGTATAGCTTATATCTTAGGTATTGATGGTATTTCACTTTTCATTATTGTTTTATCTACATTTATTACTATGATAGGTATAGCATCACTTACAGACACAAAACGTGTGAAAAATATGATTATCACTCTTCTTGTTTTAGAGATGACTATGGTAGGTGTATTTGCTTCACTAGATGCAATCTTATTTTATGTTTTTTGGGAGTTGTCTCTTGTTCCGATGTTATATATCATTGGAGCATGGGGTGGACCTTTACGTATATATGCGTCTGTTAAGTTTTTCCTTTATACATTTGCTGGATCTCTTGTTATGCTTGTTGGTATGTTGTTTATGGCTTACTTTTACTACCAAGCAACTGGTGAATGGTCGTTCTCATTACTTGAATGGTACAGACTTATCTTGCCTGAGAGCTTCCAATACTGGCTATTCGCAGCTTTCTTTGTAGGTTTTGCAATTAAAGTACCTATGTTCCCATTTCATACGTGGTTACCTTATGCTCACGGTCAAGCACCAACTATAGGTTCTGTTATACTTGCAGCTGTACTCTTAAAAATGGGAACATACGCATTTGTAAGATTCTCTTTACCATTGTTCCCTGACGCGGCTGTTTTCTTTATGATGCCAATTGCAATTATTGCTGTTATTATGATTATTTATACTGCTATGGTTGCTTATGCGCAAGAAGATATTAAACAAGTTGTTGCTTACTCTTCTGTTTCACATATGGGTGTAATAATTCTTGGAACTTTTGCTTTAAATGTTGAAGGTATATCTGGTTCAGTTTTCTTAATGATAGCTCATGGTGTTGTTTCTGGAGCATTGTTCTTACTTGTTGGTGTTATTTATGATAGACGTCATACTAAGCTTATGAGTGAGTTTGGTGGTTTGGCTTCAGTTATGCCTCGTTATGCAACTATTTTTGGTATTATGATGATGGCTTCTGTTGGTCTTCCTCTAACTATTAACTTTGTTGGTGAGTTCCTTTCACTTCTTGGTTTCTATCAACAATCACATATGATTACACTACTTGCTGGTGTAGCTATCATTGTGGGCGCAATTTATATGTTGTCTTCTTACAAAAAAGCATTTTTTGGTGAAGTTACAAAAGAGGAAAATAAAAATCTTCCTGATGTAAATAAAAGAGAACTTGTTGCTTTAATCCCATTAGTTATAATTACAATTTGGTTAGGTGTTTACCCTAAACCTATTTTAGAACCAATCAATAATTCAGTTGAATCTATAGTTCAACTTATGCACGATAAAGCTGTTACACCTGAAGCTAAAAGTGCAATTCCAAACTTAATCAAAGATGATAAATTATCATCTAATATGGAGGCTCACTAATGTTAGAACCTGTAAATATAGCATTTGAGTCACTAAACTTTGCTACATTAGCTCCAATGCTAATTGCAATAGTTGGTGCGTTAACAATACTTGTAGTTGATCTTGCAAAAGGTGGTTTAAATAAATCTCTTTATGTAATGATATCTCTACTGTTTTTAATTCTAGATTTTGGTGCTTTAACTGACTTTGCTGGAATGTTTAAAGAGAACGGAACTATGCTTGGTTTCTTTGATGTTATGATGATGGATGGTTTAGCTATATTATCTCAACTAATTATAGTTGGTGCTTCTATGCTGTTTATACCATTGGCACTAACATCAAAGCGTTTTCATGAATTTTCATATCCTGAATTTTTCTCTTTATTTATGTTTATGATTGCGGGCTTCCAATTTATGGTTGCTACAGATAATCTTATCTTAATCTTTGTGGGACTTGAAACTGCTTCTTTAGCACTTTATACTCTTATAGCTCTTCACAATAGAAATAAATCTTTTGAAGCTGCGGTTAAGTACTTTACTATGGGTGCATTAGCAGCTGGTTTTTACGCTTTTGGTTCTATGATATTTTACGCTTTAAGTGGTAGTGTTGAGTTAAACCAAATTAAAGATGTCTTTGAAGCAGATGGTTATGCAAATATAGGTTATATCTTGGTTGGTGTAGTGTTTTTACTTGCATCTTTTGCATTCAAATTATCAATGGTTCCTTTTCACACTTGGACACCTGATGTTTATGAGGGCTCAAGTGCAGCACTAGCTGGATATATGTCAATAGTTCCTAAAATAGCTGCTTTTGTAGTTACAATGAGGATTTTTGAATTTTTAATCCACTCAGGTGTTGTATGGCTAGAGGTTGTACTTTATGCTGGTGTAGTTATAACTATGACCGCTGCAAATATTTGGGCATTAGTTCAAACTGATGTTAAACGTATGCTTGCTTACTCATCTATCTCACATGCTGGTTTTGTGATGGCAGCTATTATGATTGGCACAACTCAGGCAAACACAGCACTTTTCCTTTACTGGATACTGTTTACTTTTACTAACCTTGGTGCATTTACTATGTTGTGGGTTTCTCGTCAAAAGAAACTTCCAGCTGGTCAAAGTTCAGATCACTCTTTTGATAAGTTTTCAGGAATGGTGAAAACTATGCCAGTGGCTGCTCTAATGATGGGTCTGTTTATGCTTTCATTAGCAGGACTTCCTCCATTTGGATTATTTTGGGGTAAAGTTTATATGATAGCTTCAGCAGTAAGTGCTGGTTATACAGTTTTAGCTTTTATTATGGCACTTAACTCTGCAATTGCAGGTTATTACTATATTAAAGTTATTGTTTATATGTTTATGAAAGAACCTACAAATGAAAATAACTATATGATTAATGCTTCTTTATCTCTAAAAACTATTATCGGTATTGCAGCTTTTGCAACTATCTTTGCAGTTTTTGCTGTATCTCCACTTATGGAATTTATATCAGTACTTGTTTATAACTCAGGTTTTTAATACCTACTTACCTTTACAAGTTTAACTTGTAAAGGTTATATTCTATTTATCCTCTTAATTTTTAAATTTAAATTTCAATTTTGCAATGTTTTTGCAATGTTTTTATTTTATACTCATAGTATATAAACTTTAGGAGTATGAAATGTATAGTATAACCAGTAAAATACTACTTTCAATAGTGATAACAATATCTCTATTTAGTGGTTGTAGTAACGATGGTAGTGGTGGTTCAAGTGATGATGGTTCTAAAACATCACTTGAAACATCATTAAGTGGTGTGGCTCAAAAAGGTGCTTTTTTAGAGGGTTCTACTGTTTCTTTATGTAAACTTGATAAAAAAATGGTGTGTACAGATCAAAAGGTTGAGGTAAAAGTTACTGATAATAAGGGTAGCTATAAGTTTAACACTTTATCTTGGAGTGGTCTTAGTCGTTTAAGTATTAGTGGTAAGTACTTTGATGAAGTAACAGGAACTACAAGTTTATCTGCTGCAACTATAACTGCTATTGTAGATATAAAACCAAAGACTAGAATAAAAAATAATATTAACCTTTTAACAGATATGCAAGCTAAAAGAATGAAAGAGCTTGTAGAAAAAGGTAAGGCTCTCCTTGATGCATCTAATGTTTCTAAAGAGGATGTTAAAAAACTTTTCAATATACACTCAGACGACTTTAGCGCATTAAACTTAGTTGATTTTAGCAAGGGGAAAGCCTCTGTAAATGTTGAGCTATTAAGAATATCAACTGCTGCTGCAAAAGCAGAAGATCCAATTGCAACTTTAGATGAACTTATGAAAATCTATAATGAGTATGGTCTTGAGGGTGTTTTAAACTCTAAACTATATAAAGAGTTGATGGGTCTTATAAAAGATGTAGATGTTAAAAAAGTTGTAACCAAAATGCTTAATGCTGAGGTAGCTGACACTATAGGTGATGTAGTTTTTTCCCCTTTTGCCATTGCAAATGTAGTAACTTATGGTAATGTTGAATCTAACTCAAAAGTTAGAATAAGTTTAATAGGGACTAAGTTTACAGATACTCCTAGTATTAATGTTAATAGCACTAATAATATTTTATCAATTGAATCTATGCAAGTTATGGATGATAATAAATCTGTTGTTTTGCAGATGAATAAAGAAACTTCGTGTGAAGATATAAACTCAACATTTACGCTTGATTATATGAGTTTAGAGGGTGTAGAATCTCCAATTAAAACATCTACACTTAGATATATGAATGATAGCTCATTTTGTACAGTTAGTGCTATAGATAATGAGAACACTACGCCCGTTAACCAAATTAAAATGGCAATGCTAACTTTAGTTCCATTAGAAAACAATAAAATCGAAGTTGCTCTTGTTGGAACTCAGTTTGAAAACTATACTAATCTAAATGCAGAACTTATAACAAGCTCTGATACACTTGCCATAGTAGATA
This sequence comes from Helicobacteraceae bacterium, assembly GCA_015488775.1. Taxonomy (GTDB): domain Bacteria; phylum Campylobacterota; class Campylobacteria; order Campylobacterales; family Sulfurimonadaceae; genus WFNF01. Next base: position 3,219 of record WFNF01000123.1, on the reverse strand, counting down.
CTCATGTTTCAGATAACAATAAATCTGTTATTTTTACTCTTAATGAAGATACAGATTTTTGTGCAGAAAATAATATAACAATAGGTTTATATACTAATAATCTAAAAGATGTTCCAAATGAGAGTGATACATTCAAATCAAATCAGATTAAATATGTTTCTCCAAATATGGTTACTGTGTGCGATAACTCAAATAATATTCCAGTTCCTGTGTCTATTAATCTTACTGATATAAACATTAGTATAGTTGTAAAAGGGGATAAAGCTACACAAACATACTTTAACTCCGCTGTAACGCCTAGTGAATATGAGAGTCCACAACATGGAACTGTAGAGTATTATATGATAGGAAATGAAGTACCAGCATTTAAATATACAAGTACAGACTGTTTTACAGGAATTGATAGCTTTGTATATAAGGTTGGTAATGATTATGGTCGTGTAAATGTAACAATTAATGAACCCAACTACGATCATGCAGATGATTTTAATGTTACTTTGTTTAATGATAAAGTTATAAATAGCACGTATTTAACAGATAACAAATCAGCTCAAATTGTAAGTGATACTTCACATGGAAGAGCTAGCATATTTATAGTTGCAAATGAGTTTGTCCATTTTGCTTATGATCCTGATGATAATTTTGTAGGTAGAGACTTTTTTGAATATACAATTAGTAATAATATAAACGAGTGTGCTTACACCGACAAAGGGCGTGTAAACTTTACAGTAGAGCAAGAACCACAACCAGTAAATCATGCTCCAACAGTAAGTATTTCACCAAATACTAACAAAACAATAAACATAGGCAATAGTGTTACTCTAGCATCAATTGCAAGTGATGTGGATGGTGATGATATAAACATAACATGGAAGTTGAAAAAGTCTTCAGAAACTAATTTTACTGAAGTTGCAAATTTTGGTATAACAGGTTTTAGATATACATTTAATGAGGCTGGAACTTATCTTGTGGTTGTTGAAGCTAAAGATCCAAGTGGTGCAAAGGCAAGTGCTAATATAACTGTAAATGTAAGTGCATCTGCTGTTGTGAACCTTGCTGATATAGATATTAGCGTAGTTGTAAAAGGAGATAAATCTTCACAAGCATACTTTAACTCAGCAGTAACTCCTATTGCAGAGGTTAATCCACAACATGGAACTGTTGTGTACAATATGATAGGAAATGAAGATCCAGCTTTCACTTATACAAGTACAGATTGTTTTACAGGAACTGATAGCTTTGTATATAAGGTTGGTAATGATTATGGTCGTGTAAATGTAACAATTCATGAACCCAACTACGATCATGCAGATGATTTTAATGTTACTTTGTTTAATGATAAAGTTATAAATAGCACGTATTTAACAGATAACAAATCAGCTCAAATTGTAAGTGATACTTCACATGGAACAGCTAGCATATTTATAGTTGCAAATGAGTTTGTCCATTTTGCTTATGATCCTGATGATGATTTTGTAGGTAGTGACTTTTTTGAATATACAATTAGTAATACTATAGATGAGTGTAACTATAATGACATAGGTCGCGTAAATTTTACAGTTTTAGGCCCTCTTCATCTTTTTAGTTGGAATGATGGTGTTCATGGCATAGAACTATGGAGAACAGACGGTACTGCTTCTGGTACAACAATGGTAAAAGATATTATGCCTGGTGATCAGTATTCATACTCTCAGGCAACACCAGGAGTAAAGATAAATGGTATAAACTATTTTGCAGCAAATGATGGTAACCATAGTACAGAGCTTTGGAGAACAGATGGAACTGAGGCTGGGACATATATGGTTAAAGATATCAACCCTGGATTAAATGATACATCTTATCCATATGATTTAAGTGTAATTGGAGATAAATTATACTTTTTTGCATTGAGTGGAGATAATAATGGAAGTAACTACAAAGGAAACAAAGGTATATGGGTTAGTGATGGAACATCAAATGGAACACATTTAGTTGAAGCACTTGGTGATTATTCAAAAAATAGTTACTCTTACCCTGGATATCTTCATGCGTTAGGTAATAAATTATTGTTCGCAAAAGATGATGCTGCTGGTGGTGGGTCTCAATGGGAACCATGGGTTAGTGATGGTATAAACTCTTCAGCAAAACTTAAAGATATTTGGCAAGGTGATGGTGGTTCAAGTTTTATAGCTTGTGTTGAGATGAACAATAAATGTTATGGTAAGGCAGATGATTATACTCATGGTGCTGAACTTTGGGCAACAGATGGAACATCTGGTGGAACTTATATGGTAAGAGATATTAATGAAAATAATAGCACTACAACAAGAACAAAGGGATCAGTACCAACAGATATCACTTTAGTTGGTGACAGACTGTTCTTTATTGCATTTGACACTGTACAAGGGATATCATTGTTTAAAAGCGATGGAACAAAAAATGGTACAGTTTTAGTAAAAGACAGTTTTGCTGATGAAAATGAAACAGATGCTATGAAACGTTACGATTATAGATATAATTATCGCTATTTGACAGCAGTGGGTAATACTTTATACTTTTCACTTGACGATGGTATTAATGGTCAAGATATCTTTAAAAGTGATGGAACACAAGCTGGTACACTTAGAGTTGCAAATTTTTCTGATACTGCATCTCCAGCATCTTTGACACAGTTTAATGGAACACTTTATTTTTGGTTATACAATAGTGATACTCCAGATAATACAGGTTTATATAAATTAGATGAGAGTACTTCAAGTGTAACTCTAATAAAATCTTTTTCATATGATAATTTTGCATTAAGCAATTCTGAAAAAATTACAGTAGATGGTGACAAATTATATTTTGAAGTTCTTGATTATGCAAACAATAATACAAGTGAGTACTGGGTAAGTGATGGCACACAAGATGGAACATTCAAATTAGTTGATGGTGAAAGTCATGGTGGTGGAGGATATTAGATAATATCTTTATTTTTTAGGCAAACTTAAGTAGTTTGTCTAAAATAAGTGGTAAGTTTATTAATTTTATATATAATTCTTATAGACGATATTATATAAAGGGCACCTCTAAAAACCCTAGTACCTCTCAGAGGGAAGAAAAAAAGATGAGATTTTGTAAAAGCTTTTATGAGTCATAGCCGTAGCTATGGCGATTAAAAGTTTCACAAAATATCATTTAGTGATATTTTTGCATTGAGCTTTAGCTCTTATACTAAATATCGCTTTTTTTATCCCTCCC
>WFNF01000122.1 GCA_015488775.1 Helicobacteraceae bacterium | reverse complement strand
GGGTTTAATAAAGCAAAAACAAAAAACCTTATCCAAGCACTTTAAAAAGATTAAAAACTTAAAAGATAGGAATGAAAAGATTTTATTAGCTTTAAAAGATGGCTATACTCAAGGAGAGGTTGCAAGACATTTAGGTGTTACTAGTGCTCTTGTTTCTCATGTGAATAAGAGTTTTAAATTTGATATCTGATTCCTAGGTTTTGACCCCTAGATTTTTAGAAATCTATAAACTTAAATGACTTTTCAATTTTTCTTCAAGTTCTTTTAGCTCTTCATCTGTCAATACCGTCAGTAAATTATCCAGAAAAATTCTACTCATATCTAAAGTACACAGTTCATTTACGCACAGTTCGCTTACTTGTTCAAGCTTATCTCTTTTTTTGACTTGAACTCTTAAATCACCACCGAAAAGATTGGTAGACATGGGTATCACGGTGACGCCTTTGAAGGCAACCTTATCTATGTTTCTATTTGCTACATCATTTTGTATGATTAGAGCTGGACGAACTTTACCAAACTCACTGTTGTACTTTTTTCCAAAGTTTACTAGGTAAATTTCTGCTCTTTTCATTTTACCAATGCTTCACTGACAGTCTCTATACTCAAAAACTCATCATAAGACTCTTTTGATAACGCTTGTTTATTGTTCATTATATAGACTTCATCTTCTATCTTCTCTTTTACTCTTTCATACAGTTCATAAGGAAGCACTACACTGCGTTTTATATGCTTTTTTGCATCTTCTATTAGAGTGATTTGGGTAGGTCTGGTTACATATGAGGGTTTTTTTATAATGTCACTTGCACTAATAGTTATCATTATTTACTCCTAGTTTATTAGTAGTATTTATTATACTATTATTATATACTATTGTCAAAGTAAAGTTTAAACCTCAAATAAAAGCTTTGTGGTAAAGAGTTGGGTCAGTGTGTACTATCTGCGTCAACTCCTAATCGAGTTTATGCTAAAAAATATTTGGCTTCTTTAAAAATACTGACATTATACACCCTTGTTTTTTAAAGTCGTATTCTTACTAAAACTCGATTGAGAAAAAAGTGATAGTGATAGACCCCGTTTTTTGAGAATTTGTATAGCTTAGCAGTGAAAAAATAGTATCAATATTTTATACATAGTGCGTTCTATTGTCTAGTGAATCAACCCACGATGGTATCTTAGTATTTGGACAGTGCTTTTTTAAAAACAGTAATAGTTTTTTTGCATAAGGAATTTCCATAGGTTTGACAAGTGGTGTTTCTAATGCAATAACACCTTGAACTAACTTCATATTCATAATTTTATGTGAATACTCTTTCGGATTTTCTAACCCTCTCATCTCACGCAATTTTAGCCATGATAAAACATGATTAGGATAGAGATAAACTACACGCGCCACACTCTCATAATATTGATTGCCTGGCATTTCACCTTTTGCATTATCCATAACATATATATCACACAACAGATATACTTGTTTGTCAACCCATATTAAGTCATCACTATCCCAGGACTGTATGCTCTCATTATAGATATTCCATTCGCTGGCGTTTGCTTATTTTAGTGCAGGATAATAACTATCATCTAATTCATATTTGTAGTGATCAGCTAAAATTCGAATAATGAACCAACTCATTTGCCAAATACCAATGCCTTCAGTTTTCACAAAGCGCATCTTACTACTGTCTTTAGTCAATATATCATCCATCATCCAAGAAAACACTTGTTGACTCTCTTCTTCCCAACCTGCAATCAACAAGTAAGAGAAAAGATAGCTTAATTTATCCATTTTAATAGAGATGTTACCTATCTCTTTTACGTTGTACGCACTTAGAAAATATAGATAGCAATAAGTTGTTGCTAAAGTAAAATTTGTTTGAGTACATACTTTTTCTTGTGCTAGTGAACAATAAAAAGTATGGGATTCAAAATATTTAAAAAAATCACTAAGGTTACCCGAAACATAAATAGGCTCATTTTCCTCAAATGTTTCTATTATTTCTTCGACAGCTAAAAAATAACCTTGCCTTTCTCCACTATTAAGTTTCTTCAAATATATATGATTTGGATTATTTAAAAGTGTTATTTTTAGCAAGTCATCCAATTTTTTAATCCATTTATTAATATCCATTACTTTCCTTATACAGATGAAGTGTTCTTATATTTCAAAAAACAAATATCTATCATTTATATCAATATCGGCTACACCTTTAATTGATATGTCAACCCTATATCACACAAAGAATATAACATTCTAAGCACCTATTTCATTTAGTAACATTTTTCTTCATATTCTACTGGTGATAAGTAATTATTACTTGAATGCATCCTCTGCCTATTGTAAAATACCTCAATATACTCAAAGATTTTTTGATTAGCTTGTGCTCTAGTTTTAAAAATTTCATGATTAGTACATTCTGTTTTCAAAGAATGAAAAAAACTCTCTGCAACTGCATTGTCCCAACAGTTTCCTTTTCGACTCATACTTTGAATAATTAAATGTTCTTCTAATAAATCTTTATGAGCATGTGAGGCATACTGAGAACCTCTATCTGTACCCCAAGAGTATTTGTCCCTTCGGTCGGGCATATGCCAAATAAGACCAACAGGAGGTTTTCTTCGTTTGATTGCCATTTCCAAGGCATCATTAACTAACGAAACTCTCATATTATTATCCATTGACCAGCCAACAACTTTTCGAGAGAATAAATCAATCCCAGTAGCGAGGTACAGCCAGCCTTCAGCTGTATAGATATAAGTGATATCGCCAACATATTTAGTATCTGCTAATCCACTGTAAAAATCTCTATCTAAAATATTTAGAGCAATTGGAAGATTATGATTTGAATCTGTTGTATTTACTTTGAACTTTTTTCTCATTTTAGGCACAAGATTAAGTGATTTCATAATATTCCCTATTCTTCTTTTTGAAACAATAAGTCCATGTCTCTTCAGTAAAGCCTCTTTTATCCGTTTTTTGCACTTTGTGTGAATTAGTGTAGCCGTATCACATATTTAGCACCCTCTCTTACTGCATAACTAAAACCTTGGTCAATGGCTGTTTTAAATTCTAGTTCTGAAATTTCCTCTTTTTTACATTCAACAACAATATGTGGAGACAAATGCCCCTTGCCGTTGTAAATAATAATATCAGCTTCTCTTTTCTCACTAGCCATCTGAACTGATACAAATTGTTTTATATGCTCAACAGGGTAATTGTACTCTAGTACAAGTTTTAAAAAAATTATTGCTTGTACTCGTTCTCCAGGGTTTTTATAATTTCTAGATTTTTTTTGATGTATGTAAGTTATGTAGTTTGTTTCTTCGTTTATACTAATAAGCTTTTTATCAATACCTTTGTTGATTGATGTCTAATTCTTGATTTAAATCCATTATTATCCTTGATAAATATTATTTAGATATTTTAGAAAATAAAGTGATAATTTTCGAGTTATTTAATTATTCAATGATTTTATGTGAAATAATTTCACTTTACATAAGTGTGAAATTGTAAAGTATTACTTTCCAAAGGTAGATATAGGGTATATTTTTAATAAAGATAGTTTTCTTAAAGTTGTTAAGGAAGTTTTGAGAGATTTAATTATTTAATGGTGCGGATGAGAGGACTTGAACCTCCACGCCTTGCGGCACCAGATCCTAAGTCTGGCGTGTATACCAATTTCACCACATCCGCATGTGATTAAGAGAAGGAATTATACATAATTTCTTCTTAATTTAAGTTTAAACGATTATCTAAACTTTGACTTGATAAAAACAAACACACACTTCGTAACAGTATCAAGCTTAAGCTCAAAATAAAAAGCGTATATAACTTTTTTCAAATAAATGGTGCGCCCTAAAGGATTCGAACCTTTGGCCTACGCCTTAGAAGGGCGTTGCTCTATCCAGCTGAGCTAAGAGCGCGTAAATGTTTCATCTCACAAGAGTGGTACGCTCGATAGGAATCGAACCTACAACCCTCGGATCCGAAGTCCGATGCTCTATCCAGTTGAGCCACGAACGCATATTTTATAAGTTATGTTTTGTTCTTTAATTAATGGGGTGGGATACGGGATTCGAACCCGCGACCCCCGGCACCACAAACCAGTGCTCTAACCAACTGAGCTAATCCCACCATCGCTAAAAAATTATGAAAACAAATTGTATATTTATAAAAAAAGTGGTCGGGGTGAAAGGACTCGAACCTTCGGCCCCCTGGGCCCAAACCAGGTACTCTAACCATACTGAGCTACACCCCGACCTATTCAGCTAAACCATACGTAATATGAATTAGTGAGCCGGAATTATATACAAAATAACTTTAAATGTCAACACCTTTTGCAAAAAATGTTAAAATTTGCAAAAAAAGTAATATTTTAAGCTTTTTCTAACTCTTTTTCCAGCTCTTTTTCTTTGAGTTGACCACAAGCAGCGCTTATATCTATACCCTTAGAATCTCTAATCGTACAAAGTAATCCATGTTTAACTAAATACTCTTGAAACTCAAGCATACTTCTTTTACTTGGTCTATCGTATGGAGTTCCTGGATATGGGTTAAAATATATTAGATTTACTTTTGCTTTTATACCATGTAGAAGTTTTACAAGTTTTTTTGCACTTGCTATATCATCATTTTTACCTTTGATCACAAGATATTCAAACATAACTCTTTTTCTAGTATCTATAGGGTAGCGTTTAACAGCGTCTATAATGCTCTGTATGTTAAAAGCCTTGTTCATAGGTATAAGTTCATTCCTAAGCTCATCATCAACAGCATGTAGAGATATAGCTATATGTACACCTAAATCTAACTCACCAAGTTTATCTATCTTAGAGCTGAGTCCACTTGTAGATACAGTTTGACGCTTACCACCAATTGACAAGCCATCATCCTCTTTAAAAACTTTTATAGCTTGAGTTAGATTATCTAAGTTATCAAGTGGTTCACCCATCCCCATGTAAACTATGTTTAAAGCTCTGTTAAAAGGATGGTTATTGTCTTTTTTGACACTTAGAATTTGGGCAACTATCTCACCTGCGCTTAAGTCTCTTGTAAAACCACCTTTTGCAGTTAAACAAAAACTACAGCCAACCTTACATCCAACTTGAGTAGATACACATACAGTGTATTTTGCCTCTTTTGTAATGTTACCCTCTAAGTCTTTTTCCTCTTTTTTCATCAAAAGCCAAACTGTTTCAACAGTTTTTCCATCTTCTAACTCAAAAAGGTACTTAATAGTTCCATCACTAGATAACTCTTTATTTGCAATTTTTAAAGGGTTAAGAGAAAATCTTTCATTTAAAGATTCTTTTAAATCTTTTGGAAGATTTTTCATCTGATCAAAGGTATCTACTTGTTTTACATAAACCCAGTTATATATCTGTTTTGCTCTAAATGATGGTTTTACCTCATTTTTTAACTCTTCAAGTGTATAGTTTAAGATACAATCTTTCATCCAACAAGCTCCTTTATACGTTTTGGTATATACTCTTCAAGTAGTTCTTTAGCCTTAGCAGAGTTTTTTAAAAAGTCTTGATGAGCATTTTTATCTGTATAGTTTGTTATACAAAAAACACCACCACAAGGGATGTCAAACTCTTGAGCTATTTTTAAAACTGCAAAAAATTCCATATTTTCAAGTTCAACACCAAAGTTGTTAAATTTATTGCTTAATTCTTTGTTTGTACTAATATAATTTGAAGAGTTAATAATGATATCTTTAGTACCGTTTGTGTTTGTACTAACTACATTTTCAAGTGGGGTATAAGCATTTTTTTCTAAAAAAGCTAGCTCTATGTTTGAAGCGGTTTTTGACTCTATAATGTCAAAAATTTTATGTTTACCGTAACTTCCAGCACTTCCTACAAAAAGTAAAAATTCTGGCTTATCAAATAAACATAGTCTTGTTAAGTTTATACTTGTCTCTATCATACCAACACCCATAGGTGTAGCAAAAGAGAAAGTTTCGTTGTTTCCTGCGCATATAATCATTTGGTATTATAACATATAGATATCTAAAGAGATGGAAGTAAAAGGGTTTTAAAACCCTTTTTAAATTTATTGTTTTAGTCCAATAAGTGTTTGAAGTAGTTGATCAGAAGTTGTAATGGTTTTACCATTGGCTTGGAAACCTCTTTGTATGATAATAAGTTGAGTTAATGACCTAGATAAATCAACATTTGAAGCTTCAAGAGCCGAACTTCTTATAAGTCCACGACCTCCACCTGCTGCTGTTCCTATGATTGGGTCTCCTGAGTTGGCAGATTGTAAGTACACATTTCCACCATCAGTTGCTAGACCCTCATTATTTGCAAATTTTGCCATAGATATTTGTGCTAAACCAAAACTTCTACCGTTTGAGAAAGAACCAACTAAAGTACCACTTTGATCAATTCTTATACCAACTAAATCTCCACCAGTAAAACCATCTTGTGATATACCTGATGTTACAGACTTAGAATCAAAAGATGTTAAACCATCAAAAGCGTTTGCAGTACCAACAGCTAAGTTGATATTTTGACTTGGTGATGATCCATTGTTTCCTGTAAATGTTATAGTTGGTGGTGTAAATGTAGATAATGCACCATCACTTGTAAAACTTACTTGACCCTCTAAAATATTTTTAGGAAGACCTATCGCTCCACCACCTACATTTATCTCACCTGGTTCTGGTACAGATATCATAACCTTCCATGATGAACCAGTTGTAGGGTTTGATGTATCTTTTCTAAAGTCAATTTTAACAGTATGTTTTGAACCTAATGAGTCAAAAACATCTATACTTGAACTATGAATAGGAACATTTATATCTTGAGATTGACGAGAACCTGTTGAACCACTTGGTAGATTACCTTGAAGCGCTTGCATCATTTGAGTAAATCTAACATTTTCAGTTGTACCAGAATCTACTAGAGAATCTATACCAATGTTTAAACCATAAGAGTTAGCTCCACCAGGATTTTCAATTAGAAATTTACCTGTTGAGTCTATTTTTACAGTTGCATTATCGTTTGCAAAAGCTACCGTAGCACCTACACTTGGAGGTGCATTTTCACTTAAATCTGGACTTCTTAAAAGTTGTTGCATCCCCTCTCTTAAGTCTTCAGATGTAGTAAAGTAGTATGTATCTGCTGTTGAAACTGCACCACCACCAGTTGCCGCGTCCCAACCAACAGGGTTAACTCCACCATCTGTAAATCTAAACTTTTTCATTGGTTGATCTGTAAGTGTACTTAAGTTTAAGTTACCACTTGAAGCACCACCAACCAATATATTTTTAGATGTTGTAGTGTTATCGTTTATAAGTTGTATCTGATCAGCATTAGCACCAGTTACTATAGCAGAAACACCTGTTTGAGTTGTTATAGCATTTATAGCAGCAGAGATAGATATAGCTTGTGCAGGAGCATTTGCAGCAGCTGCTACACCAGCAGTTGAGATACCATTTATAGTTATACCACCAGCAGCTATTGCACCGACAGTTACCGCCGCAGCAGGGTTGATATTTGCAGATCTAAAACCTACCCAAGCACCTTGACCTTGATCACCAACACTTCCACTTTGTAAGTTAAAACTTTGACCTGTAGAGTTAACTAAAACACCAAAGTTTTCACCACGCTCAATAATTTTACCCTTATCATTTGTAAAGATATGTGAAGGTGAATTCTCATTTATACGATCAGGATTTGTTGTAGCATTTGCATCACCATCTGCGTAAGGTAAATTATCATAAAGTGCACTTGGTGTTGATAAAGAATCTTTATCATCAAGAATACCATCTCTATTTAAGTCAGCAGCATCTCTAAACTGATCAAGAGAACGTATAGCTGAAAAACTTTGCACAATATCACCAGAGTTAAGGTTTGCTTTTAAAGCAACTTGTGTTGTTGCTTTTGCAGGTGTTGTAAGTCCAGGTGGGATGTTGATTTGAGTTATAGGTGCGGTTGAGTCAACCTTACCTGTCTCTTTATCTCTTAACCAACCTTGCACAACATAACCGTTGTTATCTACAAAGTTACCTACTGCATCGAACTTAAAATCACCACTTCTAGTGTATTTTAAAGTTTTTCCTGAGTCTCCACTTACTATAAAAAATCCATCACCTTGAATAGCAACGTCAGTATTTTTATCTGTGTTTTGAACAGAACCTTGGGAGTGAATACGAGTCATAGAACTAATAGTTGTACCAAGACCAACTTGAACAGCATTTTTACCACCTAAGTCACCTTGAGGCGCAGTTGCTATTTGGCTTGTTTGAGAAAGAAGGTCTGAAAAGTTAGCACGAGAGTACTTAAAACCTATAGTATTTACATTCGCAATATTGTTTGATTCAACGTCCATGGCAATCTGGTGAGATTGTAAACCTGAAACGCCTGCAAAAAGTGATTTTAACATAATTAAATCCTTTATTTAAAATCTAAACTACACACAGAATAGATTTTACTAGTGTTATTAGTCAAGCAATAAATGTTCCAAATTTTTTATAATAATTAAACTTTACACTTTATCACATAATTTTATTTTGTTTTATGTGATAAACTGTCTACTTTAATTCTAATTTTGAAAAATGGTATAATTTCAAAAAAATAAAGATGATATTGTGAACTATTTTGCTAAAAGAATTATCCCATGTTTAGATGTAAAAGATGGTCGTGTTGTTAAGGGTGTTAACTTTGTAGGTTTAAGAGATGCTGGTGATCCTGTTGAGGTTGCTAAACGCTACAACGAAGAGGGAGCTGATGAGATAACTTTTTTAGATATTGGTGCATCTCATGAGGGGCGTGACACCATAGTTGATGTTGTTAAAAAAGTTGCCGAACAAGTTTTTATACCACTTACTGTTGGTGGTGGGATTAGAAAGCTTGAAGATATATATGCTCTTTTAAATGTAGGGTGTGACAAGGTTAGCATAAACTCAGCAGCCATAAAAAGACCCGAACTAATTAACGAGGGTGCTAAACGCTTTGGTTCACAATGTATAGTTACTGCCATAGATGTTAAAAAAACTGCTGGCAAGTACCATGTTTATCTAAACGGTGGAAGAGTTGATACTGGTATAGATGCTTATGAGTGGGCAAAAGAGGTTGTTGATAGAGGAGCTGGTGAGATACTTCTTACCTCTATGGACGCAGATGGAACAAAAGCTGGATTTGATATAGAGGTAACTCAAAAGATATCTCAAATGGTGGATGTACCTGTTATAGCTAGTGGTGGCGCTGGAACTATGGAGCATATAAAAGAGGCTTTTGATTATGGTGCTGACGCTGCACTTGCTGCTAGTATCTTTCACTTTAAAGAGATAGATATTATGGATCTTAAACGCTACTTATCTGATCAGAACATACCTGTTAGGCTTTAATGGTTCAAGATCTTATAAAAGTACAACTTAACAAAAAAACTGACTTTAGTAAAGATGAGAGTTATGAGGTGTTTAAAAGTATCTTAGAGTCTAAACTACCAGCAGAGCTTCTTGGTGCTTTTTTAATCTCACTTAGAGATAAAAGGGAAACTTTAGAGGAGCTACAAGGTGCTTTGCAAGCTATGTCTGAGAAAACTATCTTTTCAGATACAAAAGCAGATATAGAGCTATCTTACTCTTATGATGGCAAAAAAAGAAACCCATATCTTTTAAAAAAAGTTTGTGAAATTTTAAATAAAGAAAATGTAAGTGTAAGTGTAAACATTGATAATCATAACTCTTTTAAAGATTATATAAAAGATGAAACTTTTACGCCAAACCTTATAGTAAATGATAGAGAGAGTTTTTTACCACAGCTTCATAAACTAAACCAACTTAGAGAAAATATATTTTTAAGAACTGCTTTTAACACACTAGAGAAACTATCTTTTGTATCTAAACCAAAAGTTTGTTTTATGGGGTATCATCACAAACCTTATGCTCAAAAGTATATAGATCTTTTTTCACCTTATTGTGAAACTTTTGTGTTAAGTAAAGGTGATGAGGGCTCATGGGAGATGTTTAAAAAAGGGGTTTTAATCATAAGCAGAAACTCAACAACTGAAGAGATTAAGGTTGACCCAACTCCATATCTTGATGATATAGATAAACTTGCAGAGTATAACGCTAACATCTTACTTTATATTTTAGATTTAAAAAACTCTTTTGCCATATAAGAAAACTTTTTCATCCTAGCTTTTCCCTTTGGCTCACTTTTCCTTAAATCTTTCATCTTTTGCAAAAACTCCCCTATTCCACTAGGGAGTGAATTTTTTATATGTTTTTTTAACTCTTTTGCAAAGGCTGGAGAGCTACCTGAAGTTGATATAGCTATAGTTAAATCATCATCTTTTATGAACGATGGAAAGATAAAATCACAATATTTTTGATTATCAACTACATTACAAAGTGTTGCCGTTTCTCTTGTTAGTTTGAAAATCTGCTCTTGCAAAGCTATATCATCAATAGCTGCTATAACTATATCTACACCATCTAAATCATCTTTATCAAATGGTTTTATTTTTATCTTTAACTCTTTTGCTAGGTCTAAAAACTCTAAAGAGCACTCTTTAGCAACTATAAGTGGCTTAACCTCAAACTCTAAAAGTTTCTCTAGTTTCTCGTGTGCTACTGCTCCACCACCAACTAAAAGTATCTTTTTATTGTCAATATTATAAAAAAGGGGAAAATATTTACTCATATACAAAGTTTATCATATAATTACAAAAAAACTTAGGGGTTTAACATGGTTTACTTATGTGGGGCTGGTCCTGGAGATGTTGAACTTTTAACTATTAAAGCTCATAAAGCTATACTGCGAGCTGATGTTATCATCTATGATAGACTTGCAAATGTTGAGATGCTAGACTTGGCTAAAGATGGTTGTGAGTTTATCTTTGTTGGTAAAGAAGACTCTAAACACACCTTTAAGCAAGAGATTATAAATGAAATTATTTATGAAAACTCTAAAAAGTACAAAGAGGTTGTAAGATTAAAAGGTGGTGATCCTTTTGTTTTTGGTCGTGGTGGTGAGGAGGCTATATATCTTAAAGATAGAGGTGTAGAGTTTGAACTTATACCTGGGATAACTTCAGCTATAAGTGTTCCTGAACTTAGTGGTATCCCTGTAACACACAGAGGTGTAGCTACATCTTTTAAAGTGGTAACTGGGCATAGCTCAACAAAAAGAGCTACAAATGTAGATTTTGAGCTTTTAAAAGATGAATCAACAATAATCTTTTTGATGGGCTTACACAATATAGAGCATATAAGTAGTGAGCTTATAAGAGTTGGTAAAAGCCCTAAACTTCCTATAGCTATAATATCTAAAGGAAGCACTCCTGATCAAAAGGTATATGTAAGTGACTTAGGAAATGTTTTAAGTATGGTAAAAAAAGAGTCTATAGAAACACCAGCGATGATAATAGTTGGAGATGTTGTAAGTTTAAGAGAAAAAATTATTTAGTAAAAAAGTAAAGCATTTAAAATCAAACACTACATTTTAAATGCTTTGAATCTAAGGAGTAAAATGAATCTTTCCAAGTAGTTCACGCTTGGTCAGTAAGGAAATTATAATCCAAGTTAGTTAACCTTAAGTTAACTAAGCTTTATCTTCAACAATCATTTCATCAAGAATAGTAAATAGTTTAGATGATGCATCTTCCATTTTTTGGAAATTTTCTATAATTTTAGATGGTGAGTTACCAGTTAGAACATTATTATCATATATAAATTGAGCATTTTGTTTAGCACTTTCATGAATAATTTTATGTGGAGCATCGATGCGGGTAAAAGATTTTGTTTTATCAAAAGAGTTTTTACCCTCATTAGCATACCATTGACCCAATCTACAATTTAGATGATCAACAACCTCATAAGATTTGTTTTGCTCTAAAACATTAGCGTATGCATTTGATTTAAAGATGATATGATCAACTTTTACAAGTGTTACAAAAAGTCTACTACTTATAGAAACCGCATTTTGTGCTGAATGTGTTGCCATATCTGCAAAAGAATCAAAGGTATTTTCAAAGTTAGATACTATCTGGCTTGAACTATCTGCAATAACAGATATTTTTTCTGAGTTTGTTTGAATGTCGCCTGTTTCTTGTTGTAGAGCTTTTATAGTTATCTCTATCTCATGTGTAGCTTTTTGCGTTCTCTCTGCTAGTTTTCTTACCTCATCAGCAACAACTGCAAAACCTCTACCATGCTCACCTGCACGCGCGGCTTCTATAGCAGCATTTAAAGCAAGTAAGTTTGTTTGATCAGCAATATCTTTAATAAGATCTACAACCTCTGAAATCTCACGAGACCTTTCAGCTAAAGATAAAATACCCTCATGTGAACTACCAATCAATTCTACAAGCTCACCAAGTTTGTTAGATATATCTTGAACATTCTCTTTTGCTTCATTTGACTCATAAGCAGTTTTTTCTGAAGTCTCAACAATTTTTTTAGATTCAGATTCAGATGCAAGTATATCTGTTTGTAAAACTTTAAGACCAGCTGACATACCACCGCCAAGCCCAGATAAGCTAGAAGATAACTCCCCTTTAATCTTAGTAAAATGGCTTTGTGAGATACTATCTATAGCTTTATTTAAATCTTCCAAAGTCTTTCTAAACATACCATGAAGTCCAGATGGATAAGCTCTTCTATATGTTTTACCCTCAGATGCACATTGTATAGTAGTTTGTGCATCCCTCATAAAAGCTTCTAACTGATCAAGAACATCATTTATAGCCCAAGCTAGGTTCTCTTTATCTTTATCTTTTGAGTGTATATGTGTTAAACGCCCTTCAAGCTCTCCATTAGCTGTATCTCTAAGTAATGCTCTTATATCGTCATCAAGTTTTTCATGTGTAAATGACGTACTTGAAGAGCTAAAAACTAAAGATACCAATACACCAAGAAACATTAAACCTGCAAGTATATAATCTGCACCAAGTAAAGCATATATCATAACACCAAAAACTACTAAAAGTAGAGTTAAGGTCTGTTTATCCTTGTAAAGAGATGATAAGTTCATCATATGACACCCCTTTTTCATTTAATAAATCAAGTAAAACTTTTTTACCTGCTTCTATACCACCAAATTTTTCGGCATCTAGCATAGATTTGTAGAATGGTTTTATAATCTCTAAAGCTTTTGGATTAGGTTTTCTTCTTACAGAGTGGTAACCTAATATATTTCCTCTTTTATCTAAAGAAGCTGTTACATTAGCATAAACCCAGTAGTAGTTTCCATTTTTTGTTTTATTTACAACATAAGCAAAAATCTCTTTTTTATCTGCTATCTGTTCCCAAAGTAGTTTAAAAACTATACGGGGCATATCTTCATGTCTAATGATAGAGTGAGGCTTACCCAGAAGTTCCTCCTCGTCATACTCTGCTAAATCCATAAAGATACGATTAACATAGGTTAATCTACCTTGTTTGTCTGTTTTTGAGATAATAAAGTCATTATCTCCTAAAATTCTTTCCATAAAAATACCCTTTGATAAAAAACTAAGTTTCTTGCACATATTTTAGCACGATATATTTAAAACCTAATTATGTTAAAATCACATTATGAAAATTAAACAAACTAAAAAAGCACACCTTGCAAGATTTGGTACAAGAGCTTTTGCTTTTATAACAGATCTTTTTATGATTGGTATGCCTATATCGCTTATTATTATGATTTTATTTGGTTATGGTGAGACTCAAAGTGCTACTGCCTTAGATGTTATAGTTCAAGATTCTGAATCATTAAAACATACACCAAACCCTTTTGCTTCACTTACCCAGCTTATCTTAACTACTATAGCCTATATTTTTATGTGGTATAAGTGGGGTCAAACGCCTGGTAAAAAGATGTTACACATAAAAGTAGTTGATGATCAAACTTTGCAAACAGCAAGTTTACTCCAAGTTATACTAAGATTTTTTGGCTACTTTTTGTCTGTTATAAGTATGGTGGGATTTTTTGTACCACTTTTTAGAAAAGATAAAAAAGCCCTACATGACATAATCTCCAAAACTATTGTGATTTATACGTGAAATTTTTATTAAGCTCGTTTTACTTTTTTTACTTTGCAATTATTGGCGTAAGCATAATCTTTCTACCAAAGGTTTTAGACACCATAGGTTATACAGCTTATGAGATAGGTATTATCTTTGCATCTGCTCCTTTTGTAAGACTTATTATCCCTTTTCTTTTTATAAAAGGTCTAAAGCTTGACAGAGCTATCTTTAACAAAGCCCTAATCCTGATGTCACTAAGTGGACTTAGCTTTTTTTTAACTATAGAGAGTTTTTACCTGCTTATACTCTCAAACATAGCCTTAGGTGTTGCTTTATCTTTAAGTTTACCATATGTTGAGGTTATAGCTTTAGAGTTAATAGGTAAAAAGGATTATGGAAAGGTTAGACTTTTTGGATCTATAGGGTTTATACTTGTTGCACTTGTTTTAGTAAAGTTTTTAGATGGTGCAAACACAGCTATAGGTTTTTTAAGTTTTTTAACCATTATGACTGCTATAAGTGCGTACAGTGTAGCAAAATATGAAAAAAGCAATCATAAAAATAGCTCATTTGAGCATAAGTTTCCACCTATACAAAAACACTACTTTTTATGGATAGGCTTTATACTAATGCAGATAAGTTTTGGACCATTTTATAACTTTTTTACTATTTATGAAACAGATAATGGTGTATCTTTAGACACAACTATATATCTTTGGTCATTTGGTGTAGTTGTAGAGGTTGTACTCTTTTACTTTCAAGCAAAATTTTTCAAATACTCACATATACACCTTTTACAGTTTTCAGCTTTTTTAACTGCATTTAGATGGTTATTGGTCTATTTTTTCGCATCAAACATCTCTATATTATACTTTTCTCAATCCTTACACGCTTTTAGTTTTGCTCTATTTCACTCAGCATCCATAGCCTTTATATATGAGTTATATAAAAGTAAAAAACTAGCAGCACAACTATTTTTTGGTTTAGCTTATGGTGGTGGAGCATTTTTAGGGGCATTTTATAGTGGTTATGTTTATGAGTACTATCCAAACGAACTCTTTTTGAGTGCATTTGGTTTAGCTTTTTTATGTGGGGTATTTATGGTTTTATTTGAGAAAAGACAGTATAAACCTAGTTAAATGTATCTTTTAAATCGTAATCTATAATTAAACTAACCATAAAAGTTTTATCTGCGTTAACATTACCAAGAGGTGGTTTACCTACATAATCATATTTGTAACTTACACCCATTGAAAAAATATCTTTTATTTTAGATATTATTGCTGTTTTAGAAGTTAAAAAGTGGTTATCTATATCTTCAAAGTCTGATCTAAAAGAGAGATACTGAGTAGCTTTTACATTTTCATTGATTTGCCAAAGAAAATTTCCTTTTAACATCCAACCAGTATAGCTATTTTGTTTACCAGGAACTGTTATGTTTGCAGCTGATGTTCCATCAGCGTAAGGGTACACAATCTCACTATCTGGATCTGGTGTTCCATCTGCTTTATTTGTTCCATAATATTTAGTTAATTCATCATCATAACTATAAAGTATATTGGTTTGAAAGTCTAAATTAATAGTTTCATTTTTTACTGCTATATATTTTAAACCTGGACCTGTGTATGCTTGTAGTTTAAAACCTGCAAAAGGATCTCTTTTATAACCTGCAAGGTAGTTAACACTCAAAGAAGTTGCAAATTGATAGTCATAATTTATCTCTGTAACTATTTTATTATTGTTTTCAATTTTATCTTCAGTACCATATATGGCATCTAAATCAAAATTAAGATGATGTGCATCCCAATTTTTCTTTAAACCAAAATTTAAAGAAAAAGTTTCTACATTAGTATTACCTGTAGTGTTAACATAACCAAGTTCAGTATGTGTTACAAAATCATCTTTTATATCATCTGCACCAAACAGTAGTGTTGATGCCATGATAGACAAAGTTAATAATTTTTTCATTATCATCCTTTTATTTTTTGTTATTATAATATTTATTATCTTATTCTATTATGTAAAGTATATATATAGTCTTTAGTATTTTCAAGTTCAACCTTAAAATTTTTTTGCTTTTGCAATAGTGGCAAATATTTTTCAAAAGTTTTAAAAGGTTTTTTCCAAGCCTTATCTCTTCCCCTTTTACTAAGCTCAAAACTAACAGCAGCATTTATAAAACCCTTGATTAAAAGGACTTCATCTGTTTTAGAAAATCTATTTGGAAACCAAAACTCCTCTAAAGCTTCGTGAGCTTCAAAATATAACTCTTTTTCAAGTAGTTCATTAAACTTGTTTATATGTTTCATCTCTAGTGTAATTTTCATAAATGAAACTTATCTTAATACTCTTTTCAAAAAGATTATTATTTTTGGCTATAATTAAAAGAAAAGGTTTAGTTATGGCAAGTATTCGTTTCAATTTTTCTGAGTTAGTATCAATTTTAAAACTAAATATAGGTATTACAAACCGCCTTGATGAAAATAGAGCAGAGAGTTTTACTGTTTTATTTTTAGACCTTAACGAGATGGACCTTGAGGTTATCAATCAATCTTTAGAGCAATTTCTTAGAGATTGTGATTCTATAATCTCTTATGAAAACTATTATTTTTTCATACTTCCATATACCGATAAATACGGGAGTTTAGTGGTTAAAAATATGTTTGAAGAGTTTTTTGATAAGCCTTTACCAGCGCTTGAGGTGGCTTTTCCTGTAGATGGGGAGTCAGCATCTGAACTATTGGCTAGTATTCAACTTATGGCTAAAACTACACTTTCATTAGAGTTGCACTTTTTAGATAACTTACTTTAAACCGATATAGGTAGTATGAAAAAACTACTTATACTTTTTATATATATTTTACCACTTTTTTCATCTCAGTATGCTGTACAAGTGTTGTATGTAAAAGATGAAAAATCTATCTCTAAAGATTTTTTAAAAAACATTGAGAAGCTAAAGCTACCGTATTATATTGATGTTAAAAAGAACTCTTGTAAGGTTATTGTTGGAGATTTTAAAGATAATATGAAAGATATGAGACTTGAGTTTGTTAAAGAAAATATAGCTTGTGATGCTTTTATAGTAAAAGCTAAAAAAAATCTAGTTAAAAAACGAAAAATCTCTAAGATAAAACCGAGCCAAGATATAGAGCTACAAACAAACAATTTTCACACTATAAACAAACAAGATTATAAGGCAAACTGTAAGTGTTCACCCCAAGCTAAAAAGATTGAAAAAATCTCTCAAGCTTTGAAGTATTATAAAGAATCGGGGCTATATACTTTTAACCCAAATTATGCAATAGAAAACTAAAGAAAGCATCTATCATTGTACACAAGCATAGACGCTACTTATTGTTCCCTACTGCATAATTTGGGTTTAACACTAACACTTACTAGATAGGTAAAACTCTAATCTTTGATGAAAGTTTCTCTTTTAGAGTTGATTCTATAGCGTACAATGTACCAGTAGTTGAACTTGAACAACCATTACATGCACCAAGGTATCTGATATAAACATCTATGTTATCATCTGCATCTTTAACATCAATAACCTCCATGTTTCCACCATCCATAACTAGAAATTGTCTAACACTCTCATCAATTGCAGCGTCGATTGCTTTGATTTTTTGAACTAAAGTCATAGCTTCAAAATCTCCACCCATTCCAGACTCAGCAGCAGCTTTCATCTTCTCTTCATCCATCTCTTTACGAGTGTCAGCTAAGATATCTACTAGGTAGTACTCTCTATCTTCATGTCCACCTGGTTTTATACAACTTTTACAAAAACCACCAGCTTTTGTATAGTCAGTAATCTGTTCAACTGTAGTTAAATCATTTAACTTAATAACCTCTTGAAGTGTTGCAAGAGATACACGAGCACACTCACAAACTATAATTTCCTCTTCAAAAGATTCAGAGTCAACACCTAGGTAAAGACCAGCAGCTTTTTTAATTACATCATAAGCCATAACTGAACAGTGCATCTTTTGAGGTGGAACAGCTGGAACATCTGGAGTATCACGAAGAGCCATTTCAACATCTATATTTGTGATTTTAACAGCTTCTTGAACAGTTTTTCCTATACAAAGTTCAGTCATAACATCTGAACTTGCAATTGCAGTACCACAACCAAAAGATTTAAACTTAGAGTTAACAATTTTGTCATCTTTAGGATCAATTTCCCAATAAAGACGCACCGCGTCTCCACAGCTCTCAGCTCCAAAGTCAGCAACAATTAACTTGTTACCACGACTTGCAGCCTCATCTTCAGTAATCTCACCTTGATGTTGAGGATTATTCATAAGAGTTGTTACTTTATTTGAGTAAGCGTCCCATAAAGATTCGCCTAATATATCATTTTTTGCCATTATTTTTTTCCTTTATGGTTTTTTAGTGGTGATGAAGTTCGCACTCTTGAACTTCTCCACCTGGAGTTGGTTGCACTTTTGCAAATGAACTAGATATAGCACGTAGGCGTTTAACTGCATCTTCAAAATGATTAATCACATAATCTACCTCTTCATCTGTAGTAAATCTTGAAAGTGAAAGTCTTATACCTGTATGAGCTAACTCATTGTCTGCACCAATTGCTAACATAACAGTGTTTGCTTCTAAATCCTCCGATGCACATGCTGAACCAGTTGATGCACCAATTTGACCATTATTTAAATCCCAAAGCATACCCTCACCCTCAACACCTCTTATAGATATAAGAATAGTGTTAGGAGTACGGTTAGTTCTATCACCAACAGTAAAAGTTTCAGGGATAGCAGCTAAAAGCGCATCTTCAATTTTATCTCTTTTTGCAGCAATAGAGGCCATTTTTTCCTCTATGTTAGTAGTTGCAATCTCTAAAGATTCACCCATACCAACTATAAAAGGAACATTTAAAGTACCAGAACGGCGGCCACCCATATGTTCACCACCATGAAGAAGTGGACTAAGTGCTTGAGAATCTTTAATATATAAAGCTCCTATACCTTTTGGACCATGAAACTTATGCGCAGACATTGACATAAAATCAACATGAACACTTTGCATATCTACAGGTATCTTACCAACGGCTTGAACACCATCTGTATGAAAAAGCACACCTTTTTCTTTACATATTTCACCAATCTCTTTTATTGGAAAAATCATACCAGTTTCATTGTTTGCCCACATTATACTTACAAGAGCAGTTTTATCAGTTATAAAACTTCTTACAGTGTGTGCTTCAACAACACCTTGCTCATTAACAGGTAAGTAAGTTACTTTAACACCATTATCTTCAAGAAACTTACATGTAGATAAGATAGATGGATGTTCAACCTCACTTACTACTATGTGGTTTTTGTCACCATTTACTATGTGATCAATCCAAACTGATTGTAAAACCCAATTGTTTGACTCAGTTGCACATGATGTAAAGATAATATCATCATTATCACTAGCGTTAATAGCTTTATATGTTTGATCAATAGCTTTAGAGATCGCTGGATGAGTTTTTGTACCAAACTTGTGTAGAGAGTTTGGGTTTCCATATAACTCACTAAAATAAGGTTTCATAGCCTCTACAACTTTTGGGTCTACCATTGTTGTAGCGTTATTGTCCATATATACTTGCATATATCTCCTTTAAATTTCTTCTAAATGCCCTAAATAAGGGCTTTTTAGAATAAAAGACAATTTTTGTCTTCTTTAATGATGAGATATTAGTTTATTTTGATTTATAACTTGCTTAAATTATATTTATACTTATCATAGTTTAAGCTTATAAATGATAATGATTATTGTTTTAATCTATTTATCTCCTCTTGTAACTCATAAATCTCTTTTTGTAACTCTTTAGTTTTTAAGTCAACTTTTTGAGATATTTTAAATTGGAAAAAGATTATTAGCATCACCATAATAATAATTGCAGTTGCGATGTTAAACATCCAAGAGTTATCATCTTTTTCAACATGTTTTTGTTTTACCCAAGAAGCTAAAATCTTTTGTTCAGTTTTTAAATCAATATGTTTTAGACTTTTAGAGATGATATTTTTTAGTAGGGTTTTATTATCTTTTATAAAAAATGTTAATTTTACCTCACTATCCAAATTGGAAACTACTTTTAGATTAGTGATGCCATCTTGAGTGATTGCAAATGTTGATATAGCCATAGGTGCAATCAAAGCATCATATTTTCCCATAGAGACTCCAAGCAGAGCTTCATCTATATCATCTAACTCTAAAAGCTTATACGATTTGTATTTTTCTTTTAAGCTTGTAAGCCCTTTTAATATAACTATCTTTTGACCTTTTAGCTTAGATATATCTTTTAGGTATTTTTTAGAGCTGTTCTGGATCAATACTACAGGATTTATAAAAAATGGTTCACTTTGAGTGTATCCATTATGTTTTGACTCTGTAAAATCTACAAATATATCATAGTTGCTTTGATTTAACTCAAAGACTAAAGATGATTTTTTTTGAACCTCTTTGATATAATCGTTTGCTATACCAACAAACTCCTCATCTTTAAAGTCACAATATGGAAGCATATTTTTTATAGAGGAAAAGTTTACTACTGGGTTTTTTAGTCTATATAGGATCTCATCTTCACTAAGTTCAAGGGGGTTTTGTTTAGTTTTTAAATCTATATATTTTAAAACTATATTTTTATACTCCTCATCGGTTATATCATTAAGTGCTTTATTAAATATAGATGAGATTATTTTTTGATCTTTGTTGATCATAAAATAGAGTGGTTTAGATTTAAAAAAAGAGGGCTTTATCTCTTTAAGTTCTGAAAGTTGAGATTGAGTAAGGTTTGCATACACATTTAGACTTGATGAGTAAAAACCATCAACCTTGTTTTGAAAAAGAAGCTTTATAGCTTCATTTAAACTATCTGTTTGTACTAAGTTTATGGTTTTGTAGGTCTCTTTAAATTTTTCTATATCTGCATGAGATCTAATAATAGCTATCTTTAGAGTTTTTAGCGTGTCTAAGGTGTCTATTTTGGAGCTTTTTTTTACATACACCAAGTTGTTTACACCAAAATAAGGTTTAGTAAAAATAGCTTTTTTAGCTCTAAGTGGTGTAAAAAAAGCAGCAGGTAAGATATCTATATCACCTTTGTAGAGTTTATCTTTTAACTGTCCAAAAGTTCCATAATTTACTCTAAAAGCTAAACCTGATTTTTTTGCTACAAGCTCAATAATATCACCACTTACACCAGAAAAGTAGCCATTATCCTTATATAAAAGAGGTTTATACTTGAACAAACCTACATTTACAATATTGTTTTTTTCAATAAATGTTTTCTCTTCATCATTTAGCTCTAAAGCATTCAAATGAACTATCAACAATAAGTATATAAGTATATATTTAATCAAAATTAGAACCTTAAAAGTTTTGGGTCATTATATACTATTTATTATTTATTACTCAATAATCTTATCTAATAAATTACTTAAACTATCACTTGCTAGCTCCATTTTTGTAAAGTTATCTATAATATCTTGAGAATTTTTTGGATTATACACATTTCCATTTTTTACATAATTAAAATTGTGAAGTGCATTTTCATGAATTATATTATGCTCTTTTGCTAGTAATGAGTAAGAGGTATGATTTCCAAATAGCTCTTTTCCATCTCCCTTGTACCAAGAGCTAAAAGTACAAGTATCAATATCATCAAGTTCACACTCAGTATTATTATTGATCAAAGCAGAGTATGCTTTTGATTTGAATATAGAGTGATTAATTTTAATTATTGATATTAAAAAAACATTATTTATTTGATTTGCATCATTTTCAGATGTTAACGCATTTTGACTAAACGTTTGTAAGGTATTTGAAAAATCATCCATAAGGGTATGTGATTCTTCTGCTAACTCTGACATAATTATAGATTCTTCATTTATCTCATCTGTTTCTTGTTTTAATGTTGCTATGGTTATAGATATCTCTTGAGTTGCTTTTTGTGTTCTCTCAGCTAACTTTCGGACTTCATCTGCAACTACCGCAAACCCTCTTCCATGTTCACCAGCACGAGCAGCTTCTATTGCAGCATTTAGTGCAAGTAAATTTGTTTGATCAGATATATCTTTAATAAGTTCAGTTATTGAAGATATCTCATCAGATTGTATTTTTAATTTTTCAACTCCATCAATACTTTTTGTAATGCTAGATGTTAAGTCATCAAATATTGTCTGAACTCTTTGGACTGAAGATAAACTGTTTTGTGCAGATGAAGCAGTTTCTTTAGAGGTCTTTGCAATATGGCTCATCAACTCACTACCAGATTCAATATCATCTCTAATACGAATAATACCTCCAGATGAACCACCACCTATTTTACTAAAAGCTGCTCCTAATGCACCCTTAACTTCTAAAATTTTACTAGCTAAAATACCATCTAAAGCCAGCTCAATGGGCTTAATAGCTTCTTTAAAGCTACCTTTGAAACCATCTTCAAATAAAACACCATTTACATCTCCATCTCCAGCAAGTTTAATAGCACTAACTGTGTCACGCATAAAAGCTTCAACTTGATCAACCAAGTTGTTATAACCCCAAGCTATGTCATAATATATAGATTCATCAGGTATATTTGTAATACGACCCTCTAAATGACCATCCCCAGCCTCTTTTATAACTTTTTGCATACTTAACAATACTTGATCATCTTGTGAATTAGTACTTGATGGTATAAATAAACCTATCAAAATCAATACAAAAGCCCCAAAACCATATAAAAAAGATAGATTAAAACCTATAACAAGTAAAATAATTAATGATACTAGTAAAAAATACCTATTTTGATTACTTTTGAAGAGATATGATAAGTTCATCATAAGAAACCCCTTTCTCATCTAAAATTTGTTTTAACAATGCCTCTGAAGCAGTTAAACCATTTAGTTTCTCTTCACTAAGTAGCTTTGAATATAAAGGTTCTATTATGCTTAATGCATTATCTTTTGGCTTACGTCTTACAGAGTAGTATCCAACTATATCCCCTCTATCATTACAAGATGGTGTTACATTTGCAAAGACCCAATAAAAGTCACCATTTTTACATCTATTTTTAACATATGCGTTTATGGGTGATTTTACTTTTACTCTGCTCCATAATAGTTTAAAAACTACCGCTGGCATATCTGCATGCCTAAGTATATTGTGTGGTGAGCCCAAGAGCTCTTTTTCAACATAACCAGACATCTTTATAAAAATCTCATTACCATAGGTTATGCAACCTTTTAGGTCAGTTTTCGACACAATAAAATCATCTTTTTTCATCATAATTTGCATATAGAGCCTTTGCTTGGTGTGTATATTAACTATTATATTTAATTGTTACTTTCTATTCTATTAAAAATCAAAACTGATTATGTTTAATTGTAGCAATACTAATATATTTGATATGATTATCTTTATTAATCCCAAAGTATCTTATAGAGGGCCAAATAAAATTAGCTCAAATAGCTTCAATAGATATAAAAAGTTTACTTGTATGTAGATGTATAAAACAACTAGAAGGGACAAGTGGCAGAAATGTTAAATATTATCTTAAACATATATCATCGCATTAGCATCACTAATAATTTTTGCTATAATACTTGAATGGATATTCTTATAGTAGAAGATGATAAAATTGTTGCAAGGCAGTTAGCTAAATTGCTTGAATGTGAAAAATATAACTGTGATATTGCTTTTGGCTATACAAATGCACAAAAATGTATAGATGAAAATAACTATGGACTTATTTTACTTGATTGGAACCTTGGTGATGGTGATGGCCTTGAACTTCTCAAAGAGATACGAGAGATTGAGATAAGAACACCTGTACTTATGCTTTCAGCAAATTCAGAGATAAATGATAGAGTTGCAGTACTCGATAGTGGTGCAGATGACTATCTTTGTAAACCATATTCAAATGTAGAGCTACTTGCCCGTATGCGCGCGTTATTACGCCGTGAGAGTCCAGAAAAAACTATAAATATAGTCATAGGAGATGTAACACTAGATACTGCTCTTCGTGAGGTTTTTGTCTCAGGTGAAAACGCACATCTTACAACAGCAGAGTTTGATTTACTTGAACTTTTTATGCAAAATTCAAACCAAGTCCTCACTCGCTACCAACTTAGTGAGCATATCAACAAAGATAATTATGGTGTTAAACATAGTAATCTTGTAGATGTACACATAAAAAACCTTCGTAAAAAACTAAAACAAAAAGATTTTATCCTCTGTGTTCGTGGTGTTGGGTATAAAATAAACAAATAACTTTTCTTAAGCTTTCTATCTTCATTTAATCTTCATTAAACTATTTTATCATTTGAATTAGATATAAATTTTATTATAGGAGTACATTATGAATGTAAACAACAGTAGCCTTGCACAGATAAATTATGCTCAAATGCAAAATAGTTCATCTGTCCAAGCACAGAGTGGTTTTTCTCCAGAAGCAGTTGGAACAAGCGAAGCAAATGAAGGAAACGATAACGATAACGATGATAGTGCCAAAAATACTTTAGCACAAAATGCACAAGCCCTAAGTCAGTTATTAAATAAACAGCAAAATAATATTTTTCCAACAAGCCCAAAAGCAAAGGACCTTCAATCTCTTTTGATCAAGAGTATTGAATCAATATATAATTCATCATTAAAGGCATATGCAAATAATACACTTAACACACAAACAAGTGGGATAAACATAAAAGCATAATTTGGGTTAAACATCACATCTTCATTTAATCTTCATAAAATTCCCTTAAAATTAGATAATTAAAACTTTTAAGGGAGCTAGAATGAAATTATTATACTTACTCAGTGTTATTATAATGGCACTACTACTAACAGGATGTGGGGACGAAAGCTTATCTCCTCATAACCAAGGAGTGAGCTGTGCACAGTGCCACTCATTTACATCAGGTGCAACTATTTTTAAAACCTTAGATGCCCCTAGCAGCACTTCACAAGCAGCAACTAACTACTCACTTCGTTTAGTCTTAGCACAAAGTGGTGAGCAGATAAATTACAGTACTGGTCGTGGTTCTGGAAATGCTAACTCAATATTTAACTCAGGTATTTTAAAATATACAGCACAAGTAATCGATCCACAAGGTGTTGTTATTAATTCATCTGTAACAGATTCACATGATGCTTCTCGTTTTGATTGTAATAGATGTCATACTGCAACAGGTAAAAATAATGCACCAGGTCGTATAGTCTCATTTAAGTATACTCTTGCAGCACAATTAACAACTGCTGGGAAAACTCAAACTCAAACTCAAACTCAAACTCAAACTCAAACAGCTACAACTTCAACTTCAACTGGGGCTAAGACTACAACAGTGGCAAAATCTTTTGCTAGAGATATTTCACCTATATTAAATAAGTGTACAAATTGCCACAATACCTTTACATATTCGAGAGTAAAGCAACGGGTAAGCACAACATCACCATCAAGCTCAAGACTTATACAAAAAGGTGCAGCAAAAGTGAGTCACGGTGGTGGAAAGAGGCTAAGCGATACTCAATACACTACTATAAAAGATTGGATTAGTGCTGGTGCACTTAATAATTAGGAGAAATTATGAAAAAAACGATACAGCATCTCTTTTTAATACTCATTATCATCTTTATGAGTGCTTGTGAGGCTGAAGAGGGTAATAATAGTGCAGCAACGACCGTAAAAGGTTGGCACTTTCAAGGAAGAGATTGTCTGGCTTGTCACAATGTAGATCTTAATGAGAATAAACATCTTATTGTTGGCGGGACACTTTACAAGTCTTCAAATATTAGTAATGAAGATGATCTAAATAATGTTTGTGGAGGGAATCTTGTTGTTAAGTTTCTCGATGCAAATTTTAACACTGTGTATAGTTCAAAAGATTATGAGGATGTAAATTCTAAAGGTTATAAAGCCAAAGGTAATCTATTTATTCTTTCTAGAACACACTTTCCTCTTAGTGCTGAGACATTTCATGTACAAATAGAAGATAAAAATGGAACTGTTTTTGCCGTGTCAAATTTTACTCATAATTTTACAACTGATGATTATGACATAAACAATAGACAAAATAGATCTAATAGAATTTCATGTAATGCTTGTCATATAAAAGGTGGATTTACATCTGTCTTATATGCTCAACTACATCAAAATCAATGTAAATAAGGAAATAAAATGAAAAAATTACTAAGTATATTTTTACTATCAATTGCACTTTTTGCAGCACCACGAGTTGGGGATGATGCAGTAAAATTTGAATTACCAGATATTTATGCACAAAATAAAAGCCTTAAAAGTGAAAGCCTTCATGGTAAGGTTGTTTTGTTAAACATGTGGGCAAGTTGGTGTAGTGGTTGTCAAGAGGAGATGCCTCTGTTTGTACAACTCCAAAGTGAGTTTTCAAGATCAGAGTTTGAAATAGTGCTTGCAAACATAGATAATGAAGCAAAAAACGGGATAGATTTTCTATCTAAAGTGGATGCAAAAAGAAGTTTGAAAACTCTTTATGATTCACAAAAGAGCTTACCAAAAGCCTATCAGTGTCCAGGTATGCCCTCTTCATTTCTAATAAATCAAAATGGTAAAATCGTTGATGTTTATATTGGAAGTCTTGATACTGATGGCATTTCAAAGCTCAAGCAAACTATCAAAAAATTATTAGGAAAGTAGAGATGAAAAAAGTAACCATATTACTACTTTTTGCACTATTTATAAGTGCTTGTTCAGATAAACTCGTGCGAGTGATGCCTTATGAGAAGGAGTATTTTGCACAAGATAAGATGAGCCTTTCTCCAATAAGCGAAAGAGCAGAACAAGAGGGACATATTTTCCTTATTCGTGAAGCAAGTGCTGGTGGTGAAAGTTCTTTTCAAGGAGGCTGTGGATGCAGATAAAATACCTATTTTTCGCTATCATTTCATTAGTAACACTAGAGATTAATAGTTTTGCTTCCAACCTCAAAGATAGTATGAGTTTTGGGTTTAATACTTATAATGACAATGCAAATGTAAATGTATATTCACCAACATTTTCGCTCTTTAAAAAAGTATCACATAAATGGATGCTTGGATTTAAAATGCGTATAGATGGAATTACAGCAGCAAGTATCAAAAATGGTGCCAATGGTGGTCATGTTGATGCAGTTACTGGTGCATCTTTGAATGAGAATAATTTTGATGATGTTCGTTATGCTCCAACGCTTATGGCTACTTATGATGATGGGGATAATACTTTGACATTAGGTGGGTATTACTCAACTGAGAAGGATTATGATGGAAAATCACTTTTTATGAACTATGTTCGTCAGTTAAATCAGCAAAACACAGCACTAGGGATAGGCTTTTCCCAATCCTTTGATAAGTGGAGTCCTGTATTTGATAGAGCATTACCAAAAGATAATCGCAATGAAAGAAAACTTGACCTCTCTATCAACCAACTTATCACACCAACTTTTTCTATACAGGGAGTTTTTTCCTATATGTATAGTGAAGGTTTTTTATCCTCACCATATCACTATGTACTACAAGGTGATATAGCAAAGTTTGAGAACTATCCTGATCAAAGAGCTGGAGAAGCTTATTCACTTAAAAGTGTTTATCTTTTTAATGATGCAAACGCAATGAATGTTTCTTATAGGTACTATAAAGATGATTGGGACATCTCTTCACATACGATAAACATAGAAGAACTACACGACTTCTCACATAGATTGACATCTGGATTGCGTCTACGCTACTATACACAAACGAAGTCTAATTTTGTACAAGAGATAGGAAATTATAATGCAAATGATGCCTATTTTGCAACAGACTATAGAATGTCTGCCTTTGACTCTTTCACAATAGGGATTCCATTTATATATAAAGTTGGGAGAAAAAATAAATTGACAGCAAGTATAGACTACTACCAAACTACAAAAAATGACTATATTAAAAGCTGGTATGATGTTGATAGCATCAGCGCTGTCTTTACCTCTCTCAACTACAAGTTTGATTTTTAAGATGGCTTTTTTTGAGAATGGGCTTCGTGCAAAAGTGATGAGTACAGAGATCATTTTAGAAGCAGATCTCTCAAAAAAGATTCTCTTTGAAGCACTAGATTTGGTTAAAGAGTTTGAAGCAAAATTTTCAGCGTACAAAGAGGACTCACTACTTAACCGTGTTAATATCAATGCAGGTATAAGCGGAGTTATATGTACACAAGATGAGAGAGAACTCTTTTCAAAAGCACTTGAGATGGCAAAAGCTTCTGATGGTGTTTTTGATCCTACTATCGGAATACTTTCTCAAGCTACCTATTGCTTTGGTAAGAGTACACAAAAAATACCTACTAAAAAAGAGCTTCAAAAGGCAAAAGAGCTTGTCAACTTTAAAGATTTCATAGTAAATAAAGAGAGTGTATATCTTAAGAGAAAAGGTATGCGACTTGACTTTGGTGGCATAGGCAAAGGTTTTATAGCAGAAAAGCTCATCACCTATTTACGAAATAAAGGTGCAAAAAAGGCATTGGTAAATGCAGGAGGTGAGATATGTACCTTTGGAAAAAATTATAATATAGCCATAAAAAGTCCATATACAGATGAGAATATTGCTGTTGTAAAAACTTCAAAAGCTCCTATTACTTTCTCTACGAGTGGTGACTATGAGCGTTTTATTAGCTCTAAAGAGAATCACCATATTCTTGACATAAAAACGGCTTCGCAAAACCACTACTACAGTAGTATCACTCTTATAAAAGATGGTAAAGATGGTACACTTCTTGATGCAGTAGCCACTATGGCATTTAATACACCAAAAGAAAAATTAAGAGCTTTAGCTAAAAGATATAATATTGCTATAATTGCCATAGAAGAAGAGGGTAACTTACTTTTTGAGAATTTTAAAAGTTTAGATATCAAAGCTATAGAGTTGTATGCTTTGTAAAAGGGAATAATTTGAAAATTTTATTTATTATGATACTACTCTTCAGCTCTATATGGGCTACAGAGGATGAACAGAGTTCTGATTATGTGTTAGGAGAGGGTTTACAAGTTGGAGATATACCTCTTTACATAGGTGGTTATCTCTCAGCAGACTACACAAATGTAGAAGATTCTGACTTTCATCAGTTAAGAGCTGATGAGATAGCTTTTTTAGTATATGGTTCTGCAGATAAGTTCTCTTATATGGCAGAGTTGGAGTTTAAAGAGTTCTATATAAAACAATGGACTCAAGGTGATACAAATACTCAAAAAAATACACAACTTCACATTGAGAGACTTTATCTAGACTACAACTATAATGAAAATTTTGTATTCAGAGCAGGTAAATTTAACTCTCCAATAGGGTACTGGAATATGATTCCAATAAATGTATTACGAGATACAAGTTCAAACCCTCTAGTTAGCTCCATGATATATCCAAAATATACAACAGGCTTAGATCTGTCATTTACAAGCTATAGTGATAATGAGATAAGAGTAGATGTTCTTTTACAAAATAACAAAGATTTTGATGATGAGTATAATAATTTAAAAGTTAATAAGCATTATGCTTTAGGTTTAGAATATACAAATAATGACTTAAGTGTAAAGTATAACGGTGGTTATTTTCATACAAGAGATCCTCTTGTTGTAGATAAAAATTTTTACTATAGTTTGATTTCACTAAAGTATGACACAGATAATTATAAAATTATGGGTGAACTTGGAACACAGTTTAACAAAAATCACTCCTTAGTTCCTTATTCTGGATACATAGAAGGTCTCTATAGAATTACACCAAAGCATTTACCTACTATTCGTTTTGAAACTTATGAGTCACAGCAGCTTAAACAAACACAAAAAGATAGTTTTCTTGTTCTTGGTTATACCTATCGACCTGTTTACCCTGTGGCATTTAAGGCTGAGTATCAGATGCATCAAGAAGATGCTCAAAATAGAACTTTACTCTCTATTTCGGCACTATTTTAATGAAAAAGTTACTATATATTTTTCTCATACAATTTATCTGTCATGCTGAAGAATTTGTAGTCGTTATGCAGAAAAACTCTACACTGACGAGTCTAAGTCGGGCAAAGGTGAAAATGATATTTTTAAAGAGACAAAAAATGTCACAAGACAAGCTCTTGATTCCCATAAATCTATCTCCTACAAGTAAGATACGAAAATCTTTTGAGAAGCAAGTTTTAGGTATGTCACGAAATCGTTTAAAATCTTTCTGGACAAAAGAACATTACTTAGGGCATCGTCCTCCACTTACAATGAAATCTTTCCAAAGTAGCATCTCATTTGTAGAAAAAATTGATGGTGCAATAGCCTACATACCCTCGAATGAAGTAAATAATAAGCTAAAAATACTCTATAAATGGAAATCTAAATGACACAGGTACTACTAGTAGATGATGAGTTAATAAATAGAACGGTTGAGGAGAGATTAAATGATTAAATCTTTCTTTAATAAGACTCTTTATAACAAACTTCTTTTAGCTTTTATAGTAGTTGGGCTTCTCCCTTTTGCTCTTTTTTATTTCTATATCCTTTACTGGGGAGAAGCAAAAATAATACAAAGAATTATCGAAGAGCAGACGATAACTTTAGATAAAATTATATATACTATTGATAGTCATCTTCTTTCTTTAAATAAAGAGTTACAATTTATATCACAACTTGATGTGATGGATGATATTGTCTCTGAAGATATTGATAAACGCATAGCAAGACTGCTAGAGCAAAAAAAAGAAGATATTGGAATGGATGTTTCTCTTTTTGTTGTGGATACAACAGGTACAAAGATTGCCTCATCACAAAACTATAAAATAGAATCAAAGTTCCACTATTTTTCAAAATTAATTACTAAAAAAAGGTACTTTATAGTAGATAAAAATCTTTATCTTTTCTCAAATATATTTGCTTCATTTGATAAAAATAAGTTTTTAGGTTCTCTTGTCCTAAAATATAATCTTGAAAATCTTGACCATTTTTTGATACACAGAAAAGGCATCCATAGCATGATAATCAATGCTAAAGGAACTATTTACATCGGTGATAGACAAAAGTTCACTATATCTGAGAATAAAAACTCATATAGTGCTATTTTATCAGAGCATCTTCTTACCTATAAAAGGTTGCCAAATCAACTTAATAAATATTATGCTGTTTATGCAGTAGATAAAAGTATAGCCCTTAGTTTTTTATATGACCTCCTCTATATGATGCTTTACATCGTGCCTCTAGCACTTATAATAATCGTATCTGTAGGTATAATAAGTAGTCGCAAAATTGTTCAACCACTTCTACATTTAACCTCCTCAGCAGAGTTAATTACGCAGACAAAAGATTATACACAAAAGGTAAACCTCGATTCACAAGATGAGATAGGAAGACTCTCTTATGCTTTTAATGAACTTTTAGACACAACAAATAGAGCTCTTGAGTCTTTAGAACAGGAAAATAAACTTCGTCTTAAAAGATTTATAGAGTTAACGGAGATTTTTAGTACCATCATCCAAACAAAAGATGAGAATGAGTGCATAAGTACATCAATCCAAGAGATGCAAAAACTCAGTGGTAACGAAAAACTACATTTTATACAAACACAAAAAACGAGTAACAATGTTATAGCACTATATGTAGATAACTTTGAAAATGATGAAAAAGTCTATCTAGGAGGTATCGAAATAGATGCAGATAAAATGCAAGATGAGAATGAAGAGAAGTTTTATCGTTCTATCGTATCTATGATTATTTTACAGTTAGAAAGAATTAGGCTTGTTGAGAAAACTATGCAAGCCTCAAGGGCAAAGTCTGCTTTTATATCAAATATGTCTCATGAACTTCGTACACCTCTCAATGCTATTATAGGATTTACTCAGTTTATACTTGTGTATGAAGAGTTAAAAGAAGACCAAGTGGAGATGATTGCAAATATAGAGAGCGCGGCGCAATATCTTCTTGAGATGATTAATGGCATCTTAGATATTGCAAAAATTGAAGCAGGAAAGATGGAGATATATTCTGAAGAAGTAAACTTAAAAAAGATAGTACAAAGTGCTTATAATATGCTCCAGCCTTTAGCTGAAGATAAAGGCTTAGCATTTCATCTTAAAATGGATGGATACACTTTACAAAAATATAAAACAGATCCAAAAA
This sequence comes from Helicobacteraceae bacterium, assembly GCA_015488775.1. Lineage (GTDB taxonomy): Bacteria > Campylobacterota > Campylobacteria > Campylobacterales > Sulfurimonadaceae > WFNF01. The sequence goes on along the minus strand of WFNF01000122.1, from coordinate 7,553 downwards.
TATTCCAGCAAATAGTCACAAATCTCCTCTCAAATGCCATCAAGTTTACACAAAAAGGTTCAGTAAATATCCAACTGTGGAGTAAAAATCATCAAGTTTGTATCAGTGTAAAAGACACAGGTATAGGGATAAAAAAGGAAGATTTAACCAAACTATTTGGCGATTTTACTCAGGTAGAAAATGTGATGCAGAAAAAGCACAAAGGAACAGGGTTAGGACTTTCTCTTAGCAAAAAGATGGCAATAATGCTTGGTGGAGATATAAAACTAAACAGTGATGGTTTAGATAAAGGTACTGAGATCTACTTTTGTTTATCTACTACAGCTGGAGCTTGGGAACTAGATAAATAAAAATATTCTATTAAGTGGTTTGTTTTTCTGGGAACATTATAAATTAAATGTCACATATTATCTCTTTTTTTTTGTATAATACTTATAATAATAAACAATACAGGAGAAAAACATATGCAAAGCATAGCTATTTTATGTTCTGGTGGGGATGTCTCCTCTATGAACGCAGCCATTAAACATTTTGTAGAATACAGTTTTGAAAACTCACTTACTCCCTATTTTGTTTATGATGGGTATGAGGGGCTTATAGATAACAATATTAAAAAAGCCTCTTATAGTGATGTTTCTGGGATTATAAATCGTGGTGGGACTATGCTTAGGTCATCAAGATCATCAAGGTTTATGAAGTACTCCTATAGAATAATAGCCGTAGATAACCTAAAAAAACTAGGTATAGATATGTTGATTATATTGGGTGGGGATGGCTCATTTAGAGGGATGCATAAACTAAGTAAAGAGTTTGACATAAAGGTTTGTGGTGTTCCATCTACTATTGACAACGACATAGCACTTAGTGACTACTCTTTGGGTGTTGACACATCACTAAATGTTATAAAAAATGCTATAGATAGCATAAGAGATACTGCCTCATCTTTTAAAAGAGCTTTTGTCATAGAAACAATGGGTAGAGATTGTGGCTTTTTAGCACTTGTAAGTAGTTTAACCAGTGGTGCGGAGATGCTTTTAATCCCTGAGGTTGAGTATGATTTAGATAAGTATAAACATAGATTTAAACAACAAGTGAGCAATGGTAGGAACTACTTTATAGCAGTTGTTTCAGAGGGGATTAAAGATGATGCACAAAGCATCTCAAAATGGTTTGAAGAGGAGATAGGTATAGAGTCTCGTGCAACGATTTTAGGTCATATACAAAGAGGTTCAAACCCTAGTGTTTACGATAGACTTATGGCATATAAGTTTATTAACCACGCAGTAGATGCTCTTTTAGATAATAAAAAAAGTTCAGTTGTTTGTCACAGTGACTCAAACTTTAAACTTGAAAATATAGATGATGTTGTAGGAACAAAAAAGGAGCTAGATTGCTCTTTACTAAAACTAGCCAAGTCTATGCTATAATTCATCATGCATGATAATATATCACTTTTAGTAACCTTATCACTTATAGTAATCTTTTCCCCCTACTTTGCTAAGGTTTTTAAACTTCCTACAACTCCTGTTGAGATTATATTTGGCTCTTTTTTAGGCTATATAGGGCTTTTACATGAGGATCACCTTTTTGAGTTAATTGCTGAGGTTGGATTTTTATATCTGATGTTTATTGCAGGGACTGAGATTAACCTCAAAAAACTGATCAACATTAAACTTGATTTACTAAGAAAAATTATCTCTTATTTGGCATTGTTATATATATTTGCCTTGTCTTTTGTGCTTTACTTTCATCTAGGAAAAATCTTTATAGTTCTTCTACCTCTTATCTCGGTTGGCTTAGTTGCTGCACTTGTAAAAGAGTATGGAAAAACATCTTGGCTTACTTTATCTATGACAGCTGGTGCCATAGGTGAAGTGGTTTCTATAGCTTTTTTAACTATCTCAGGACCTGGATTAAAGTATGGCATAGGTAGTGAACTTATTGCAACTTTAATACATCTTGTTATATTTTTAGCACTAATTTTACTTCTATTTAGAGTTTTAGGACTTCTGTTTTGGTGGTTTCCTGAAGTTTCAAAAACCTTAATGCCAGATAATGACAACAAAGAGCAAGATATACGCCTATCTATGGGTCTGTTTTTTATGCTTGTTAGTGCTATGCTTTACCTTGACTTAGAACTTGCCTTTGGAGCTTTTATAGCTGGTATATTTATCCCCACATTTTTTGATCATAAACATCATCTGCCTGAGAAACTTGGAAGTTTTGGTTTTGGTTTTTTAATACCTATCTTTTTCATACACATTGGAACAAGCTTTAAACTAGAGTCACTTTTAATGGATGGACTTGTTCAAACATCTTTAATCATCACATTTGCCATGATACTTATGAGAGTTCTGGCAGCTTTGGTTTTTACACAATCTTTAGGTTTAAGAGACTCTGTTATGATGGGATTATCACACTCTATGCCACTTACACTTCTTATAGCAATCTCAACTCTTGCTTACAACGCAAACTCCATAGATAAACTCCACTATTTTGCACTAATTTTAGCATCTTTAATCCAAGTAATAGTTGTTATGGTTAGCATCAAGCTGATCAATATAAAGTTCCCAGAAAGTGAGGTTAAAAATGTCTAGTTCACCACTACTAAAGCTTACAAGAGACTCAATGAAAGAGGTTTTATCTGCTGAACTTATTATAAATAAAGATGAGTATAAAGATGAGATTTTTAATGAAAATATAGGTTTAGTGGTAAGCATATGGTTAGACAATGAGTTAAGAGGAAGCAGTGGTGAGATTATCTCAGATAAAAGTTTATTTGATGGCATAGTTTTTCATGCTAAAAAAGCCGCTTTCCAAGACCCAATGTTTTCACCACTAACAACAAGAGAGTTTCTACATGCACAAGTAGAGCTAAGTCTTGTAACATCCATAAAAAAACTAAATATATCAAGTAAAAGTGAACTAGCCACCCAGTTGAACTTCGCACAAGATGGCATTTTTAGTGTAGCAGATGGTGAGTCTTACGCCATGATGCCAAACCAATACAATGAAGTAAAAACTACCTTAGAGTTTGTAGAGTTATTTGAAAAACACAACAAACTAAATCTTGATCAAGTATATAGTTTTACTATAGACAGTGCAAAAGACAAAGCAATTATAGTAGAACCGTAAAAAGCCCACTTGACTAAAAAGCTTTAGGGTCAGTTGCAATGGTTGGCAAATATACTTATAAAAAGAAACTTGTTATTGGGAAGTATATAAGACTATCAATAATTATCATTTTACGCCTTTTATATCCCAAGATGGATTTTTAATAAAATAATATACTACAATTTATAGCTTGTAAGTTATGTTAAAACATGTCAATATCTTTTAAATTAATACATTCTGGATTCCCTTGGTTTTTAACTGTTGCTTGTACCTTCATTAGAGTCATAGTTCTAGTACATAACAATACTAGAGATTGTAGGACACCTATAAAAATAAAAATTAACTGTGTTCAATTGTATCAATACCAATATGTTTTACTAATATATATGTTATAACCTTAAAAGTATAAATATATTATGATAAACTAAATCACAAAAATATAATAATAGGTAAAATAATATGAAAATATTTAACATGAGTTTATTTACAATATTTCTCTTAGTAAGCTTTAATGCTTGTGAAAGCACTACTATCTCGTTTGGTTCCGATGACAAAAATGATACTAAAATTGATAAAAGCATTGATGATACAAATATCAAAGATACTGAAAAACAGATTGATGATGTAGATACAAATACATCCACACCTCCAAAAGACCCAATTGATAAAGATACAAATACATCTACACCTCCAAAAGATTTAGATACTATAGCACCTATATTTAGTACTAAAAACCAAATTAGTGTTAATGAAAATCAGATAAATGTAACTACAATTGTCGCTAAAGATGATGTATCTAAAGTAAAATACACTTTATCTGGTAAAGATGCTCAAAGTTTTAATTTGGACTCCTCAAGTGGAAAGTTAACTTTTAAAAGTATTCCTGATTTTGAAACAAAAGATACTTATAATATTGAGATAAAAGCAAATGATAAGTCAAACAACACAGCTAGTTTAGATTTAAAAGTTTTAATTTTAGATATTGATGAAAATGTTGTAGATACGATTGCGCCTATATTAAAGATACCAAAAAGCATAAACGTATATGAGCATGATTTGGATGTTATAACCTTAAGCGCAGTTGATGAGCAGTCTAGCATAACTTACCATATAGCTTTAGGACAAAGTGCAGCCTATTTTAATGTAGATAGTGTAAGTGGGAAGGTGACATTTAAAGAGGAGCCTGTTCTTGGTACTATTTCTAAGTATGGGTTTAGACCTTACGCAACAGACTCAGCAGGAAATTCAGATATAGAGTATTTAACGATAAATATAATAGACATTGATGAAAACTCAAACGATACAACTCCTCCTAAAATTACATCATCAGATTCTATAAATATAGATGAAAACCAACGCTCAGTTATGACTATAAGTGCTACTGATGATGAGAGCACTCCAACTTTTACCTTAGCAGGAACAGATGCAAATAGTTTTAATGTTGACTTAAATACTGGTGTTGTTACATTTAGATTGCCTCCAGATTATGAGAGAAAAAACACTTACTATATCACTTCAATTGCTACAGATAGAGCAGGAAATAAAGCAAAACAAGACGTTACTATAAACATAAATGATGTTTTTGAAGAAGCAGATAATAGAACAGATATAAATATTATAGATTTAAACGCTTTAGCTAGTAACGAGGGTGTTAGTGTAAAAGAGTACTTAGTAAACCAACTTGAACAAACTTTTCCTCAAAAGTTTGAAACTTCAGATAGTACTATCTTTAGATATTCAAAAGATGCTCCATATACTCCAGACAATTGGGCAGGGAACTTTGACTTTACTGGTATAGCATGGAACTCTATACAAGCAGGAACACTCATAACTAACCAACATATAGTTTTAGCTTCACACTTTGCAAGAAGTGTAGGAACTAAAGTACAATTTTACGCAAAAGATGGAACTCTTGTTGAAAGATATATTGTGGCAACTAGAACTTTAGGTACTATTCGTGATGGGAGTGATTATGATGATAGAATTTTTGATACAACTATAGAAAAACTCGATAGACCTGTTCCAAATAAAATTAAAGTTTATTCTATAATTGATGCTAGAGACACAAAAGGTTATAAATACTCAAATCAATTAGATGATGCTCCTTATGTTTATACTGATCAGAAGAAAAAAGCATATCTTGGAGGTATTCAAGCACTTTATAACTACACATACAATGGACAAACTAAAGATTCTTTTATATTTGATGGACAATCTTATACTGGATACAAATCTATGTATCATACTCCAATAGGTGGAGATAGTGGAAATCCAAGCTTTTTATATGTTGATGGAGAGTTAACATTACTTTCTACACTATCAACATCAGGATATGGCGAGAGAATGTCAGGACCTTTCTACCCAGATTTTGAGCAGGTAAAGTACCTAAAAGTAGCTATAAAAGAGATGCTTTTAGAGTAATAATTAGAAAGTTTACTGAATCAAAAGTTTTATATTCACGTGGAGGTCTGTAGATGCTTATACCAATCTTTACTTTTGTAAATTATAGTGTCCTAATAAGTGTATCCAGATCAGTATTTTGAGGTCTTGGGTTGTGTCCTGACACTTAACTTGTGAACTAGATAAAGGCTATTTGTTTCTGAGTAGGTCTAAAGTTACAAATTATTTTTTTTGTTATAATAATAGTAATAATTTAAAATTAGGAGTATCATATGAGTAATGCACAGATACTACAAGAGGCTTTACAACTTAACCCTCAAGAACGTTATATTGTTGTAGAGAGCTTACTACAAAGTTTAGATAAGCCTGATGAGAGTGTTGATAGAGTTTGGGCTGATGAAGCGGAAAATAGACTACAGAACTATAGGGACAACAAAGTACAAACTATCCCTTTTGAGGAAGCATTCAATTAATGAAAATTGAATTTCTACCAGAAGCTAAAGATGAGCTTGATGATGCAGTAGAATATTATGAACTACAAGTAAAAGGTTTAGGACAACCTTTAAAGGTATTATTAAATCTACTGTTAAAAGAGTATCTACATTCCCGACTGCATGGACTGAAATAAAACCAAGCATACGAAGATGTATAATGCACAAATTTCCATATAATGTACTATATTCGATTGAAGAAGATTGTATTCTTATAATCGCTATTGCACATCATCACAGAAATCCAACTTATTGGACGAATAGAGTAAAGTAATAAGAAATTATTAATTAATCCCAAATTATGCAGTAGGGAACAATAAGTAGCATCTATGCTTGTGAATAAGGGATGTTTAGAAAATCTTTGACTGTGAGCCCACTATGAATGAATCTCCACTTTTATGATATACTTTTAACACTTTAAAAAAGTGGAGCTACACTCACAGAGGTGTACAGTTAAATCGAGCAGCAGATAAGATTCCAATAAACAAAAAACCTCTATACATACTAAAACCAGCCTTAGATATTTTATATCCAGATTGGATTAAGTCCAGCTAAGGAGGTTATCTGTCTTTAATTGGCGAGCTTCCGGGTATTTAGAGGTATTGGGTTGTGTCCTGACACTTAACTCTTCTGACACTTAACTCTTGACCCCTAGATTTGACCCCTAGATTTTTGCGACGAATGAAAAAAGTTAATTATGATAAGTTTTTAAAACAGAAAGTAAAAGAAAATCTAAAAGGAAAATAGATGGAAATAGATGGAAATAAAATGATAGAGGTACTTGGTCTACCCGAATGGGATGATAAAATCATTGATATCATAGAAGAATTTGGAGAAGAGAGACCTACGTTAGATGAAGATACATCTACTGTGTGGATGAGACCTGATGGATATGATGTTGAATTGGCTTTTGATGATACTTGTAATAATGTACAACAGAGAGAAAGAGAGGGAGAAAGAAATATATATCTTAATCAAATTTCAGTAGAAGAAGATACAACTTTAAAATTACCTTTTGAAATAGAGATGGGTGATAACTATGATACTATCACATCTAAAATAGGGATAAAGGCTTATGCTAAAAATAAGTTAATGGACTACAGATTTCACTGGCTACTAGAAGATAATACAAAAAAATATTTTTTGAATTGTGAGTTTACTGATAATACTGCAAAATCTCTCGAAAAATTAGATTTAGGTCTTTTTGATCCAAAAATGAACTATTCTGGAATGATTAAAATTTAAGAGAAAAGAGTGAATATACAAAAAACAGAAATATAACTCACTACCAAAAAGCACTTTCAGATAGATTTACTGACAACAAAATGTGGCTCTACACTCCTGAGTTTAAAGAGAGAAGCATTGAGGGTCAGTCGCACGTTAAATTCTTTGAACAATGATACCAATAGTAACATATTTTAAAGTTAATTATTCAGTCATATTAGCTTCTTGAGAACCGAAGTTTTGCTCAAACTTTTTATCATTTTTATAAAGAGAATGTGCAGTAATTATTATCTTTCTCATAACAGCTATATGAGCTTGAGTTGT
>WFNF01000121.1 GCA_015488775.1 Helicobacteraceae bacterium | reverse complement strand
ATACAGTATAGATCAGTTTTGTTTTTGCTTACCAGATAGAGCTGGAAAACATTTTGTACATGTGAAAAATGATAAACTTACAGCTGTATATGACATATATAAAGAAAAGATTTCAAATATAAATTACTATACCACATTAGATGGTTTGTTTGATCAACTAAGAGAAGCTATAGATAAAAATGCTTATAGTATAAATGCATCATTTGATAAAGATAATTTTTACCCTACACATATCTATATAGATTATAGTGATTTTACAGAAGATGATGAGATAAGCTACTCAATTCACTTAGAACCATCATCTTGTACAACTCAATTTGTATATGGCCTTACACTAAATATATATGATATAGATACAAATAAATCTATAGGTTGCGGTACTAATGTTAATATACAAAGACATCAATATAACTATGATGAAGATACAATACAAAACACTTATTATGAGGATTTAAGCTCAAATACAAGTGAATGTAAAGAGCCTATACTCTTTAAGGGCTTAGGTGAAAGAGCTGGCTATTATAATATAAATATACAAAAATCAGGATATCAAGAGCTAACAGAATATATAGACCTTGACAGAGATGCCTGTCATGTTGTACCTAAACACCTAAAGATAGGTTTAAAAGCACTATAAATATTTTTTGGGGAGTGTTCAAATACAAGTTTTATACTTGTATTTGCAATAATATACCTAGTTAACCTCTACATTCTCTTTAACAAAAGTTTTACTTTTATCCATAACCTCTGAAGCTTTTTTAGTATCAACTACTAACTTATCATCTTTATAGCTTAAAACACCTACAACAAAGGCTATAACTACCAATATAACTACTATTTTTATCATTAAAATCATCCTTTTTTTTAAAATTATCTCTGTTTTGTATTATATAGTTTTTTTGTTACTTTTAAAAGTGATTTTGATGAGTATAAAAAATTAGAAGATACGCTAAATGACGGCTTATAGAGTAAAAATTTGCTTAATAAGCTCAATCCAACAAAAAAGAGCAATGAAATAGAAAAAATCAGTCCAGCACTCATTTTACAAAATGATGAACTAAATAGAGGTGATTATCCTACAACTATAATTTTGCCATTAACAACATCACTAATAGATGATGCAGAACCACTAAGATATAGAATACAACAAAGGGAAAAACTTAAAAAAGACTCAGATGTTCTTATAGCAAGTATTCGTTCTATTGACAATGTCCGTTTTATAGAAAAATTAGCTTCTCTTAATAACAAAGAAATCCTACACATAAAAAGTTTACTAGATGAAGTTTTGATGTAGAACTACAAGTTAAAACTTTTTTTCGTTCCACCTCTGCTTAGGCAGTGCCTAAGCAGAGGTAGAACTAGGTGAAATAGTATCTCTATTTTGTATTATATGGTTTTTTTGTTATATGACACTAAAACAGTATTTTAATATCTTTAGATGCACGCGTAACAGCAACATAAAGAAGTCTATAGGCTATATCTGTATCACCTCTAGCAATCATACTTGCCATTGTTGATGCATTTATGTAAGCAGTGTCATAAGTGCTTCCTTGAACTTTATGGATAGTGCTTGCAAAAATATACTTTACATCTGCGTACTTATCTTTAGTTGCAAAGTAATGTCTCCATACTGTTGATCTCTTTTCTCTCTCGTAGGTAGGGATATTAACAGCGATATCTCTTATATTTTCTAAATAGTTGCTATATTTTAATTTTTCATCTGGATCAACTACTTTAAATGCTCGACCCATTTGGTCTAAACATTGCCAGTAATTTATTTTGATATATTCATCAAACATTTTTTCAGATTTACTAACAGTTACAATTTCAGAGTTTTGAAATTTATTTCCATAGCTATCATTAAAAACAAGTAGTTCTCCATCTACAATAGCATCAGTAGGGGTTATACCCTGTTCCTTCCAATACCTAAATCTAATAAGCCTATTTTGATCATCTACATGTTTATTTGTGTATGAGATTAAAACACTTTTCTCTTTCCACCAACTAGGATTTTTAGTAAAATCATCTAAAAAGCTTTTTTCATCATAAAAAATTTCTAATTTTGGCATCTTACTTTTGTCAAATATCTCTATAAGAGCTTTGTAGTTTTTATCTTTAATACAGTTTTTTATATCGTTAGCTATAATTTTTATATAACTATCTTTAGCTTGCCTAACTATTTGTGTTAACTTATACTGCTTTGGTAACTTTACAATACCATTAATACCCTCATCAACGGGAGGAAGCTGATACTTATCTCCAATAAATAAAACAGACTTTAATTTATTTTGTTTCAAGTTTTCACTTATAAAGTTAAGCAGATTAGAGCTAATCATAGAACTTTCATCAACTATTAATATATCTAAATCTTTTTCATAATCTAAGTTCTTTTTTTTCATATCACGCTTGAAAACTTTAGTACCATCAAGATAATTTGTATGCAGTTTTAAGTTTAGATAAGATTGTAGAGTTTTAGCATTTACATGTATATTGTTACTATTTATCATATATTTTGCTACGCTTAGAGACTTGTGTGTTGGGGTTGTTAGGAGGATTTTATAACCTCTTTTTAAAAACTCTTCAACCAGTTTTGATGTAACAAATGTTTTTCCAACTCCAGCAGAACCACTTAAAGATAAAAAGTTCATCCATTCACTTTTTTCTTTATCTTTTGAGTAGTTTTTTAAAATATCTTCAACACTAGCTAAAACAGCATCATAAACCTCTTTTTGATGAGAAGTTAATTGTGCATTTTTATACCCATTAATATAATCATCGACAGCCTTGTTAATATTTTCATAATCATCATTTTCCAAAATAGTGATGATTTCATCCAACTCACTAGCATTTTCTAATTTAAGTTTTTCGATTTGCGTGTGGATGGAGTCTTCATCTTCTAACTCAATAAGATTTTTAATTATCTCTAAACGCTTAATAATTTGTATTTTTGTACTCAAAACATTCCTTTAAAACATTTTACCAAAAGATACAATAAATCAAACAAAATCTTCCTCTAGTTCCCAAGCTCCAGCATGGAAACTAGAGGATATGCAAAAAACAGTTCAAATTATACTAAGTTGAGGTGTAACAAGAAAAAACTCTGGAAGTGAGGCTTCAGCCTCACTCTTGTGTTCAGCTGTTTTCAGGCGAGGCTAAAGCCTCACTTCCAAAGAGGTGGAAGGAAAAATGAGTAAAAAAATATGTTTTTAATCCTTAACTTAATGGCAGTGCCTCAGGAGAGGTGGAACGAGGTGAAAAAATAGAAAACTTTGAGGTGAGAGCATTGTTTCAATCCCCTTAAGTCGGGTCGTTGTGTTTGTATCTTGTAGAGAGAAGTGTAGATGTTCATTATGATGAGTGTTTCAATCCCCTTAAGTCGGGTCGTT
>WFNF01000120.1 GCA_015488775.1 Helicobacteraceae bacterium | reverse complement strand
TGCACTCTCTAATGTCCAAGTAACTCCATCACTTGATGAGTAGATATCGTTTGTTCTTCCACTAGATGTATAACCACCAATTAGATAAAGTTTATTGTTAAACTCTACTACTTGATGTCTATATCTTTTACTAAATGGTGCTACTCCATCTGCACTCTCTAATGTCCAAGTAACTCCATCACTTGATGAGTAGATATCGTTTGTGTATCCACTAGATGTATTACCACCAATTAGATAAAGTTTATTGTTAAACTTCACTACTTGATGATAATCTCTTTTACTAAATGGTGCAACTCCATCTGCGCTCTCTTGTATCCAATTTACTCCATCACTTGATGAGTAGATATCGTTTGTGAATCCACTAGATGTATAACCACCAATTAGATAAAGTTTATTTTTAAACTCTACTACTTGATGTCCATTTCTTTGATCAAACATTTTTGTGTTTGTGTTGTAGGCTTTTGATGTTTGATAATCATTTTTTAGCCAAATATTGCGTTTTGCTTTGTTTATTTGTGCTGGGTTATCTATATCTATGTTTGATACTTCTAAATCATTACAATTTTCTAATGTGCTTACATTACAATCTTCATTGCTTGCACTTACTACTTGGTAGTTGTTATCTCCAGTTGTTACTATGTTTATAAAATTACTGCTTTTCCTCATATCTATACTTGCTTGAACTTGTGTTTTGTTTTTGTATAAAGGAGTTGTATTACAAATGTAAGAGTCACTTTGTACTTCAGAACTATCTAAAACAGAGTTTGAGTTTATGTCTAAACCTGTTTCTATATGTTGACCTCCATACTCACAGTTTGAGCTTAGAGGTTCATTTGTTACTTTTACTAGTGCGTTAGTTCCATTTTGTCCATTGCTTCCACTAGCTCCTGTGTCACCTTTTGCTCCATCTTGACCATCAGTTCCATTTACTCCATTGGTTCCACTTGTTCCAGAGTCACCTTTTACACCATCAGTTCCACTTGCTCCAGCGTCACCACTATCTCCTTTTTCACCAACAGCACCACTTGCTCCATCAGCTCCATTACAAACATATTGAGTTGATGTTATCTCATCATCTTGTAAAACTCCATCACTGTTTATATCATTTCCAAGTTTAAGAAACTTACCACCGTTGGTACAGTTATCACCTTTAACCTCATCTACTGCAACTACCATTGCGTTTGAGCCATTTTTGCCTATTGCACCATCATTACCATTTGTCCCATCTACAGAACAAGATATAAAAACTAAAGGTATTAAAACCATTAGATATATATTTAGTAGCTTTTTTAGAAAGTTCATAATAATCCCCTTTTAAGTTATAAAAACAGTATAAACTATAATCATTGCAAAAACATTGCAATTTAATATAAAATATTTAAACACATAGCAAATATATTGAGATACGCTATAATAACCTTAATAAAAACAAAGGTGATTATATGTCTATCTCTCATAAATCTACGCTATTTTTTTTACTTTTAAGCCTAAGTGCATTAACTTTTAGCGCTTGTAAAGAAGAAAAAATTGCAAGTAAAAAAGCCCCTCCTCCACTTACTGTTAAAACCATAATAGTTGAAGACAAAAACTACCCCATTTGGCTTCAATACACAGGAACAACTAAAGCATCTTCTGAACAAGAGGTTAAAGCCCGTGTTAGTGGGAGATTACAAAAAATTTATTTTAGAGATGGAGACTTAGTTAAAAAAGGGCAAAAACTTTTTTTAATAGAACAAAGTCAATACATTTCAAACCTAAACTCTGCTAAATCTAAAAAAAAGCGTGATGAAGCATCTTTACAACTTGCTATATCTGATGTTAAAAGGTATGAACCTCTTGTAAAAGATGGATTAGCTCCTCGCGCAACACTAGAGCAGTACCAATCAAAAAGAGATGAGCTTATAGCACAAATAGAATCAGACAAAGCAGCTATATCTAACGCTAAGCTTGAACTATCCTACACTACAGTAATAGCCCCAGTTAGTGGAAAGATAAGTGCTAGACATGTAGATAAGGGTAACTTAGTTGGTTATGGAGAGTCAACTGTTTTAACTACTATAGTTAGTACTGACAATATATATGCTTACTTTAGACCAAGCGAAAAAGATTTACAAATGATTTTAAAATATAGATCAAAAAAAGATATGGAAGCTTTTATCAATGTAAGATGTTCAGGTAAAGATATTGGGAAAAGAAAAAGACTTAATGGTGTTGTAGATTTTAATGACAACACAGTAGATCCTTTAACCTCAACAATTAACATGAGAGCAACCATAAACAACTCCAATCATTCTGTTTTACCTGGTACTTTTGTTTATGTAAATATCTTTTTAAGTGATCAACATAAGTTTGTATTAGTTCCACCACAAATCATTAATGAAGATCAACTAGGAAAATTTGTATATATACTAGATAACAACAATACTGCAAAAAGAAGAGGAGTAGAGGTTGGTTATACCAATAGATTTTACTCAGTGATCAAAAGTGGTTTAAAAGATAAAGAGCAAGTTTTAGTCTCTGGATTTATGAAAGTAAGAGATGGCTCTAAACTTAATCCTAAAGATGTAACTAAAACTGAAGGTATGGATGCAGTTATAAAAAACAATAAACTTATCCCTGCAAAGAGCTAGTAGATGTTTTCAGTTACTTTTATAAAAAGACCTATATTTGCAATGGTTATCGCTTTGCTTATAACCATAGGTGGTTTAGTTTCTTTAGTTGTTTTACCCATACAAGAGTTTCCAGATGTAGTTCCACCAACGGTTAAAGTAAGTGCAAACTATACAGGTGCAAATGCTTACGCAGTTGAGGAGTCAGTTACAAGGGTTTTAGAAGACAAGCTAAATGGAGTTCAAGGATCTATCTATATAGAGTCTAGTTCCACATCAACAGGACAATCAAACATAACTGTTTACTTTGAACCTGGTTATGATTTAGATATTGCTGCAGTTGATGTGCAAAATAAAGTCTCAATGGCGACACCATCACTTCCAGCAGAGGTGAAACAACAAGGCGTTATAGTAGATAAACAATCTCCATCTATGGTTTGTGCTGTAACTATAACAGGTGATGAACGCTACGATGATGCTTTTTTATCTAACTTCGTAAATATAAATGTGTTAGATGAGCTAAAGCGTATTCCAGGTGTTGGTAAAGCTGAAAATATGGGTGAAAAAAAATACTCTATGCGTATTTGGCTAAATCCAGATAGATTAAGCGCTATGGGACTTACTCCTAAAGATGTAATAGATAAAGTCAACTCACAAAATAAACAAGCTTCTGTTGGTAAGGTTGGTGCAGCTCCAACTTACGATAATCAACAACTAGAGTATGTTTTAACTACAAAAGGTCGTCTTGATCAGGTTGAAGAGTTTGAAGAGATAGTAGTAAAGTACAAAAAAGATGGAACATTAGTTTATCTTAGAGATATTGCAAGAGTTGAACTTGGTGCAGAGAAGTATGATTGGAATGCTATCTTAAACACAAAACCTACTGGTCTAATAAGCATATACCAACTTCCTGGCTCTAACTCATTAGAGATTAGAGACAAAGTTGGTAAAGTTATGGAAAAACTAAAAGATCGTTTTCCAGATGGCATAAAATACTCCATACCTTACGATACAACAAAATATGTAAAAGTGGCTATAGAAAATGTTGTTTTTAGCTTAAGAGATGCTCTTATCTTAGTTATTTTGGTTATCTTTATATTTTTACAATCTTGGAGACCTACTGTAATTGCATCTGTTGCAATTCCTGTTTCACTTATTGGTGCTTTTATAGCTATGCAGATGGCAAATGGTTTTTCTATAAACTTTTTAACACTTTTTGGGCTTATACTAGCCATAGGTATAGTTGTTGATGATGCGATACTTGTTGTCGAAAATGTTGAAGTTATAATGAATGATGAACCTGAGTTAAATATGTCTCAAGTTGTAAAAAAGGCGATGATTCAACTTATAGCACCTATTATCTCAACTACAATTGTTTTAGTTGCTGTTTTTATACCTGTTTCTATGATGCCTGGTATTACAGGAGCTCTTTATCAACAATTTGCTCTTACTATATCTTTTGCTGTTATCATCTCATCACTTAATGCACTAACGCTTTCACCAGCAATCTCTGCAATAATAATAAAAAGAAGAGACCCAAATAAAGAGAAGTTTAAGGGGTTTGTATGGTTTGATAAAGGGTTTGATTATATAACTCAAAAATATACTATTTTAATAACTTATATGATCAAGGTTAGGTACTTTGTTTTACTTGGTTTTTTTATGAGTTTAGGATTACTATACTATATGTTCAGCATAATACCAACTGCCTTTGTACCTCAAGAAGACAAAGGTTTGTTTATGGTTTCTATGAACCTAAAACCTGGTTCATCAATCGTACAGACAGAAAAAGTAAGAAAAGAGGTTGAAAAAATTGTAGCTAGCATAGATGGGGTTGCTGATGTAATTGCTGTTGATGGTTACAATATAATAACCTCATCATTGGATGGTAGTGCTGGAATGATGTTTGTAACCCTAAAACATTGGAACGAAAGAGTTAAAGAGTCTCAAAATGTAGATAGCATAATTAAACAGGTATATCAAAAAACTGCCTACATATCTGATGCAAGAGTTGCAGCTTTCAATATGCCAGGAATAACTGGACTTGGAAGTGTTGGAGGTTTTGACTTTAGACTACAAGATTATCTCTCATCAGATATGGGTACTTTTATGTTTTACACTAAAGAGCTTATTAAAGAAGCAAATAAAAATCCAGCGATAGGTAGAGCATTTACAACTTTTTCACCAGAGTATCCTATGTATAGACTAGATATAGATAGAAAAAAAGCAAGTGCTCTTGGTATAGACATGTCAAGTCTGTTTTTAACACTACAAACTTACCTAGGTTCTTACTATATAAATGATTTTACCAAATATGGTAAAGTTTTTAGAGTTTTTATACAAGCAGATAAGGAATTTAGAAGTGATGGAAGTGCTATAGGTAAGCTATTTGTTAAAAATACTTATGGTGATATGGTTCCTATTAATGCAATCGTAGATGTTATAGAGGAGAAGGGTCCACAAAATATCACACACTACAATCTTTATAGATCAGTTCAGATAAATGGTTCACCTGCTCCTGGATATAGTTCAGGTCAAGCTATGGACGCTATGAAAGAGATAGCTTCAAGAGTACTACCAAAAGAGTATGGTTTTGAGTGGAGTGGTATGTCATACCAAGAGAAACTTGCTGGAAATGCTCAAATTTATGTTTTCTCTTTTGTTGCCTTAGTTGTGTTTCTTGTTCTTGCTGCACTTTATGAATCTTGGGTTCTTCCTCTTATGATTTTACTATCTGTTCCTCTTGTTATGATTGGGGCGATAGGTGCATTACTGTGGGCACACATCCCTTTAAATGTTTATGCACAAGTTGGTCTTGTCTTACTCATAGCCCTAGCCTCTAAAAATGCTATCTTAATTGTTGAGTTTGCAAAAGAACAGCGTGAGAGTGGGAAAAGCATAGTTGAAAGTGCCATTTTAGGTGGTAAACTTAGATTTCGTGCAATTATGATGACAATATTATCTTTTATATTTGGGATACTACCTCTTGCATTTGCTAGTGGAGCAGGAGCAGTTACCCAAAAATCTATAGGTATAGGTCTTTTTGGTGGTATGGTTATGGCTACTATAGTTTCAACCATTATCGTACCTGTACTTTTTGTACTTTTACAAACTATGAGAGAAAAATTTGTGGACTTAGATGCCGCAAGAGTTAAAAGGGAGTCCATATAATGAAATTTTTACTATTAATAAGTTTAGCTTTAACACTAAGTGCAGAATCTAAACTTTACACTTTAGACAATCTAATAGAATCCGCTTTACTGAATTCACCAGATATAAATATAACAAAATCTAGTTTTAAAGCTAGTGATCAAAGAGTAAGTCAAGCTAAATCAGACTATCTACCAAAGATAGATGCTCAACTTGATGCAGGTTACCTAGGATTACAAAATGATAGTGTAAAAGGTCAAGGTGGTGCTTTACTTGGAAGTATTAGTGCTTCACAACTTATATATGACTTTGGCAAAACTGGTGAAAATATAGATACCTTTAAGTCAGATGCAAATGCTTCTCACGAACTGTATAAACAAAGTATCTCTAATAAAATATTTGAAGTTAAAAATGCATATTATAAAATTATTCAAACTAAATCTTTAATCTTGGTTTCCAAAGAAAATATAAAGCTAAATGAGAAACAATTAAACCGTGCTAAAAAGTACTTTATAGCAGGTATAAAAACAAAGATAGATGTTAGTGACGCAAATGTAAAACTTCTTCAAGCAAAACTTACACTTCAAAATCATCAATACGATTTAAAACTTAACCATACAAGCTTAGATAAAATTATTGGTGATGTAAATTTCAATAGTGAAGATCATATCTTTGTACCTAAAGTAGAAGTTGAACATTTATATGAAACTTTACCAGAAGCTAAAATGGATCTTAAAGAGATAGTTGAGTTTGCCTATAAACATAGACATGAACTAAAAAGTGTTGAAGCAAATGTTCAAAGTGCTCAACATAAGATAAAAACTCAAGATTCAGATTACTACCCACAATTATATATTAGTGGAAATTACCAATATCAAAAAGTTTCAAATGATATTGCACTTTTCAATCCAGAGCATCAATACAATGCTTTAGTAAACTTAAAATGGAATCTTTTTAATGGATTAGATACTCAATCAAAAGTTGAAGAAGCTAAACTTAACTATGTGGTTGAAGAGGCAAAATTTTTAAAAACTAAACTAGATATTAAAAACGAAGCTACACAAGCAGCTATATATGTCCTTAAAGCAAAAGATAGTGTAAAGCTTTCACAATCTCTAACTAATGCTTCAAAAGAGAAATTTGAGCAATCCTCGCAAAGATATGATAATGGATTATCAGATTATATTGAACTTCAAGAAGCTAGACAAGATTATATTGACTCATTATCAACATTAGTAACCTCTTATTACGATTTTTATAGAGCATCTGCTAAGCTTGATTATTCAATTGGAAGATAAAATCCAAGATATTCTTAAATTAAGTTTGTTTTCTTAAACATTCTTAATTTACAATTATAAGCAATTATAATGTTAGATTATTTATATTATTACTTCAAACCCCTATAACAAGAGATATACAATATTATCCAACAAATAGCATTTTTTAAAATACAAAAAATTAATATTTTTAATGTTACAAATAGTAACAATTAAATTTACTCACAAAAATATAATAAATATTAATATCTAATTAAGGAAACTAAAGTTAAATTTAGACTATCTAAAATAACAAATGGTTATACATCGTTTTAGAACGATTATAAGAAATTATTATTTTGGAAAATTTTAAGTGCAAGGTAGAAAATATGGCACAACTTTTTTCGAATGAATGGATTAATGAGTTAAAGGATGCATGGAATAATGATCCTGAGGTAGCAGACAAGCTAGAAGCAATTGAGTTTAGCTCAACAATTACTTGTGGTTTTAAGGGTGAAGAAACACCTTCATGTGTATTCGTTGTAGAAAAAGGTAAAGCTATATCAGCTGGTCTTTACAATGGTGAAGCAGCAGATTGGGATATGAGAGCAGACGAATCTGATTGGATGAACTGGGTTTCAAAACCACTTGGTATGACTGGAATGGGTATTGCATTCACAACTGGTAAATTAAAATTTGCTACTGGTGATTTCAAAGCAATGATTAAAAACCCTTCAATGGCTGGTCCATTTATTAAAAGTTTTTCTCTTATGAGTCAAATTGGTGCAGAAGCGTAATCACACAATTCGCTAAACACTAGAACAAAACACACACATAACACACACACTTCTAGTTTAAGAGTCTTTATGACTCTTAAACGCTTTTTAAACAACCTCAACTAAAATCTTAACTTTTAACTAACATCTTTTCTCTATAATTATGAAAACAATTAAGGGATTAAATTATGAATGAATTTTTTAAATATGGTGAAAAAGTAGATGGCTATGATGTTAGAGTACTAAATGAGCGTGAAGCAAGAGCAGCGGCAGCCATAATGTTTGTAGGTGCGTTTCTAGGTCTTACAAATGGAGTTATGCTTGGAACAGCTATATTTTCAAAATACTTTGTTACATTTTTTGCTATAGATTTTACTATGCGTATAATTCAACCTCGCTACTCACCAAGTTTACTTCTAGGTCGTTTCTTTGTTCAGAACCAAACTCCAGAGTATGTAGGAGCTACACAAAAGCGTTTTGCTTGGGCGTTAGGGTTTATCTTAGCTTGGCCTATGTTTTACTATCTTGTTATCCATTTTGAGCCAAACCCTATAAAAGTTTTAGTTTGTCTTATATGTATGGTTTTACTTTTTTTAGAAGCAGCTTTCTCTATATGTCTAGGATGTAAGATATTTAATCTGATCAAAAAAGAGAAAGCAACACACTGTCCTGGTGATGTATGTGAGATAAAAGTTAAAGACCCTGTACAGAAGTTCAATCCTATCCAAACTCTAGTATTAGTTTTAACAACATTAACTATGTTTTACGGAACATACTCTTACTTTACAAAACTTCCAGATAGAACCCATTTAAGTAAAAAAATAAAACTTATGATGATGAGTGATGAAGATATTGCAAAAAGAGATTATGATAAAGAGATGGCTGAGTTTGAGGATGATGATTTTTAATATATAATTTTTTCTTCTACTGAGGTAAAATT
This sequence comes from Helicobacteraceae bacterium, assembly GCA_015488775.1. GTDB lineage: Bacteria > Campylobacterota > Campylobacteria > Campylobacterales > Sulfurimonadaceae > WFNF01. Next base: position 9,084 of record WFNF01000120.1, on the reverse strand, counting down.
AAAAACATCCAAATATATTTTACAAAAAGATGTAAGACTATTTTCACTAAATATTAATAAATTTCTAAAATCTATTTTTCTCGTTACACCTCTCCTGAGGTGTAATGCATATAAATGTTAAAATTACCAAAATATTGTCAAGTTATCTTTGTTTTGTTAAAACTTAATGACATTAAATATTATTTGTATAGTTTGAGTATTTTTATCTGCTTTGGCTTTTGTATGCATTCCACCTCAGGAGAGGTGGAACGAGTCAAAATTTATACTTGATGTTTCAAAAATAATTATCGCAGTAGCGGTTTTAACACCTTTTGTTAAAGATGAAATTTAGATATAGTTACTTTGCTATCTGCTTTGAGTATTGCAGAGATAGGTATTTATACTATAAACAAAGGGGCAAACGATGAGTAGTTTGACACAAGCATCACTTATACTACTAAGTGTAAGTATAATCTTTGCACTATATGTACATTTTAGTACAAAAGATATCAAAACACATCACTAGTAAATCTTTTGATGCATTAATATATGGCATTGAATATTTACTAAGTTTGCTAGTGGTATTTTAGTAAATATCTGGTACTAATTCAAATTAAAGCCCAGGAATTCTTGGAATCTTTCCTAGTTTACTTAATGCACAGTATTTTCCCCAACCTTTTTTAAGCCAATGTCCAAAAACTGGCATAGGCATCATAAAAGCTTTTTTATCATCCCTGAACACAAAACCTGCGCCATCTCCACTATCCATCACACAAATGATGTTTAGATGCTCTTGGTAGCCTTTACGCTCTTTTAAGCCCTTATCTTTTGCTACTATGTTAAAAGCTGCATTTTTTGCCATAACTTCTGCAACATGACCTTGCTTAGCTCTCCAATCTGGTCCCTCTAAAGCTGCAATATCACCAATCGCATAGATATAATCAAAACCATCAACTTCACTATAATCATTAGTTTTGACAAAACCTGCTTCATTTTGTGGAAGATCAGACTCTTTCACAACTTTATGACCATCACCAGCTGGTATAAACATAACAAAATCACTTATTAGCTTTGAGTCATCTTCAAAAACAACCCCATCATTTTCAAAAGCTTTAATCTTTTTACCATATCTTGAATTGATTTTATATTTATCAAACATTTTAGCCATTGTTCCTAATGCTTGCTCACCCATTCTAGCACCAGGTTTTTGCATAGGTGCAAACATAGTAAGTTCAAACTTATCTCTTAAACCCTTTTTATTAAGCATATTGTGAACATTAAAAAGTAACTCAAATCCAGGTCCACCACGTACTGCACTTGAATCTTTAGGGTTTCCACCAAAACCAAAAGCTATCTTTCCACTACCTTTTTGTATCAACTCATCAAGCTTATCTCTTATATCTTCTGCAACTTGAGGTTCACCACAAATTGACATAGTGTTTTCTATCCCCTTATGTTTCATCTTATTTGCACCCATAGCAACTATAAGGTAATCAAAATCATCAATCACCTCTTCACTATCTAAGGTAACAATTTTTTCTTTAGCCTTAATAGATTTAACCCCATCAACAATGTACTTAAATCCATGAGCCTTACTTAAATCTTTTAGAGGAACACTTACATCTTTTAAGCTTGCATCATGGGTCGGTATCCATATAGAAGTTGGGTTGATATAAAAAAAATCCCTTTGACTAACTAGTGTAACTTCATAATCCTCTTTACAAAGATGTGTTGCTGCGTCAACACCAGCAAAACCACCACCCAAAATCAACACTTTTTTCATCAAAATTCCTTAATACAACTATTACTTATATATTTCATAAGTTTAACTTATCTTTAATTAGACATTCATTAAAACCTAATACTAGATTTAATTCTATCACAAATTAATAATCTAGTATTTGTTTTAATTTTTAAATGAAAAAATTTTTGTACACTTCAGCAAAAAATATGGAAATATAAATGGCAAAAGAAAAAATATTACTTGGTGGTGGGTGTTTTTGGTGTGTAGAAGCAGTTTTTTCAAGAGTTAAAGGTGTTGAATCTGCTAAAAGTGGATATAGTGGAGGAGATAAACAAAGTGCAAATTATGAAGCAGTATGTTCAAAAACAACTTCCCATATAGAAGTAGTAGAGATTATTTTTGATAACTCAATTATAGAGCTTGATGATATATTAGAGATCTTTTTTGAGATACATGACCCTACAACTATAGATAGACAAGGTGCAGACGCTGGGCCACAGTACAGATCAGCTATCTTTTACAACACTAAAGAGCAAGAGCTTACAACTTTAGAGCTTATAGAAACAATAGAAAAAGATAAAAACATCAATATAGTTACTAAACTTTATAAAGAAGTTGAGTTTTTTGTAGCTGAGGATTATCACCTAAACTACTATAACCTAAACCCAAATGCTGGGTACTGTAGTTTTGTTATAACACCAAAAGTACAAAAGTTTATGACAAACTTCAAAGAGTTTATAAAATAAACAAGTGTTTTTGAGTACTATAGGAAAAAAGTTTAGGTATAAAATTTGATCAAGATAATATATTTATTTTTAGCTTTTAGTTTATCTCTTAATGCTTCTAGTATCACTATCGCAGTTGCTGCAAATGTCTCTTTTGCTATAAAAGAGTTAAAAGAGGCTTATACTACCTTTTACCCTAATACAAAAGTAAAAATTATTATAGGTAGTAGTGGGAAATTAAGTGCGCAAATCATTCATGGTGCACCTTACGATATCTTTATGTCTGCAAATATGATATATCCACATAAAATTTATATGCTCAACTTTGCTAAAACTGAACCCATAGTTTATGCAAAAGGCTCTCTATCTCTTTTAAGTTCAAAAAAACAAGATTTTTCTAAAGGTTTAGAACTTTTAAAAGATAAAAAAATCAAAAAAATAGCTATAGCAAACCCTAAAACTGCACCCTATGGTAAATCTAGTGTAGAGGCTTTAAAAAATGCCCATCTTTATGGTTCTATTAAAAATAAATTTGTTTATGGTGAGTCTATCTCATCTACACTCACCTACTCTTTAAAAGCAACAGATATAGGCATAGTAGCAACATCAACACTCTACTCATCTAAACTATCAAAATATAAAGAAAATATAAATTGGAAAAAAATAGATCAAAAACTTTATAAACCTATAGAACAGGGTATAGTTATATTGAAACATGGTAGAGGTTCAAAAGAGGTGAAAAGTTTTTTTGAGTTTATACTTAGCCAAAAAGCGAAAAAGATATTTGAAAAATATGGATACATAATAAAATGAGTTTACTAAAAGCAAAAGTTATAAACATAGAAGCTTCAGATAATGTTCATATAATTGAATTTGACTTTTATGGTACAACTCTTAGTATGATGGGCTTAGAGTTATGTGATGGTTTAGTAGATGGTTCACAGGTTGATTTGCAGATAAAAGCAACTTATGTTGCCATAGGTAAAAAAATAGATAAAGATATATCTTACTCAAATCAGATAGAATCAAAAATTATAAATATAACAGAATCTAAACTATTAACATCAATAGAACTAGAAACAAACAATACAATTATAGAGTCAATCATAACAAAAAAGTCATCTCAAAGAATGGGCTTAAAAGTGGGAAATAAAGTGGTAGCTTTGATCAAGGCGAGTGAACTAAGTATTGCTAAGGTTTATGATGTTTGAAACTTTAATAAATTTAGATTTTGAGCCTTTTGCAATCTCTTTTAAACTTGCTTTTATAACTACGATTATACTTTTTACATTTGCCCTGCCCCTAGCATGGTGGTTATCTCAAACCTTATCAAGAACCAAACCATTTTTTGAAGCTATAACAGCACTTCCTATAGTTTTACCACCATCAGTTTTAGGTTTTTATATACTTGTATCTTTATCATCAAGCTCACCACTTGGTGCATTTTTAGAAGATAATTTTGGTATAAGTTTAGTTTTTAACTTTAGTGGTTTAGTTGTAGCATCATGTTTTTACTCTCTACCTTTTATGGTGCAACCCCTACAAAGTGGTTTTGAATCTCTAAATAAAAGTATGCTTGAAGCTAGTTACATAAGTGGAAAAAACTCTTTTACAACGCTTTTTAAAGTAGCGTTACCAAACACTAGAGCTTCACTTTTAACAGCTATAGTGGTTACATTTGCACATACTGTTGGGGAATTTGGAGTTGTTTTAATGGTTGGTGGAAACATTCCAAGTGAGACTAAAGTTGCATCAGTTGCTATCTATGAAGCAGTTGAGATTATGGATTATACTCAAGCACATCTTTATAGTGCGATTATGCTTATAATGAGTTTTTCTGTTCTGCTTAGTGTATATATATTTAACTCAAAAAGTAAAAAAGTTGGCATTGTATGATAGAGATAGATATAATCAAAAAACTTCATGGTAGCCATGGAGATATGAACTTAGATATAAATATCACCATAAACCAAGGTAATTTTATAGCACTAAGTGGAAAAAGTGGTGCTGGAAAAACAACCCTGCTAAGAGTTTTAGCAGGCTTAGAAAAAAGTGATGGTGAGATACTTGTAGATGGTGAAATTTGGCAAAACAACTCTATCTTTCTACCCCCACAAAAAAGGCAAATAGGCTTTTTATTTCAAGATTATGCACTATTTGACAATATGAGTGTTGAGCAAAACCTACTTTTTGTAAACCAAGATAAAAAACTTGCAAATGAACTCCTAGAGATGAGTGAACTGCAAGAGTTAAAAGCTAGATCACCTAAGGGTCTTAGTGGTGGTCAAAAACAGCGTGTTGCGCTTTGTAGAGCTATGATGAGGAAACCTAAACTTCTTTTACTCGATGAACCTTTTTCAGCCTTAGATGAAACAATGAGAAAAAAACTTCAAAAAGACACTCTAATGTTTCATAAAAAGTTCAATACTACAACTATTATGGTTTCACATGACCCTATAGAGATATACACTCTAGCATCAAGAGTTATACTTATAGATAAAGCAAAAATCATTAAAGATGGAACAGCCTCACAAGTCCTATTGCAAACTAAAGGATCCCAAAAGTTCTCTTTTGAGGGTGAAATTTTAGATATAAAATCAGCAGATATAATTAAAATTGCTACAGTAGCTATATCTACACAAATTGTAGAGATTGTAATCAGCCAAAAAGAGGCTTTAAACCTAGCTATTGGGGATAAAGTTACACTTAGTACTAAGGCATTTTCTCCCACTATTTCTAAGGTGTAAAACTACACATTATCATCTAATTTATATCAAATTTTTATTATAAAATTGATATTTTTTATAGATTTTGATATTATGTATCTTATCTTAATATAAAGAGTAGATATGTCACAATTTATTGCAAAACTTACAGTTATAAAAGGTAGCGTAAAAGTTACTAATGAAAATGAAAGTAAAGTACTAACTACAGGTGCTCTTATTAATCTAAATGATCAACTTGAGATTACAGATGATTCTATAGTTAGTTTAGAGTTCAACAATGACCATACTATCATCTTAGACCAACACAACAATAAATTTGATTGTAATATAATCTCTTTAGTAAAAGAAGACATTTTTACAGTTGCAGACTTTAAAGATAAAAGCTCTTACATTGACAACATTGAAACAGCTTCTGGTGAAACTTTTGATATAAAAACAGCACTTATACTTTATGAACTTTTTGCATCTGCTGAATCAACAAATGCGGCCGATCTTCTAAGTGCCTACATAGAGTCAGATAACAAAGCCGACATTAACATACTAATCGCAAATGTAGTATCCCAAAATGTTGATGTAGATAAACTTCTAACTGCCTTAGGTTCTGATCAGAGTAACGAGAGTGCTCTAAGAGATAGTGTATATAATGACACCATAACTACACTTACTAGTTTTAATGAAAGTGTTGATGCTAGCAATGAAGTTGTGGACTTACAGACAGCTGGTGTAATACTAAGCGATCTTGTACAAAACTCTGAAGTACTTGATAAACTGAGTGAAGATATAGACCAATTTTTAGATGTAGATATAAAAGAGTACGCAGGTGAAGCTTTATCTTATGGGCTTAATGCAGTAAGTGATGTTGCAGTTGTAGCTTTTGATGCTTTAGGTGGGATTATTAAAGAGGAAGCAACAAATTTATTGGCTAAAAAAGAGTTTACTAGTTTTGGTGATGAAACTATAAATCTAAATGACCCACTCTCAAATATGAGCGATGCTGATCAGTTTAGTAAAAATCTACTAAGTTTTGATAATATAAAAGCAGATGATTTTAACAATAAAATAGTTGTTGGTGATGGATTTGAGTATATAAATCTTGAGGGTGGTAACGATAAACTTATAGTTGGAGATGCTCAAGAGTTCATTTTTGCTGGATTATTAGATGCAAAAATAGATGCTGGCTCTGGTGATGATGTTGTTCAGTTTGGAGCCTATTGGGATCAAATAAATCTATCTGATGGCGAGGACACTGTAGTTTTTAATAGTGATGTAGATTTTACTAACTACGATGCTAAGATAACTAATGTTGAAAATATATATATAAATAAAAATGTAAGTATAGAAAACATCTCTTTTAAAGATGTTATCTCAATGAGCGATGATGATAATACATTGGTAATAAGAGGCGATGACAGTGCAACCTTAACACTTGGAAGTGATTTTGATACTGCTAGTAAAAGTGTAAATACAAGTGAGGGCTCGGTAACTTATAGTGCTACTTCTGACTCTTTAGCACTTTCACTAACAGTTTTTGACTCTGTTGTTGAGGTTTGAGAACTTAGTTTTTCACCCTCATAAGCTTCGCTAGCCTTTGTTTTAGCTTGAAGTTCCTCTAAGGACTCTTTAGCTTTTTGCGCTAAGGCTTGAGCCTCTAACATAGCAGCACTTGAAGCTACTTTTAAATCTTGTGGACTTGGAGAAGCTGGAGCTAATGCCCCCGCTTTAACTGCCTTAGCATTTGCAATCTTCTCATCTGGAGTGTTACCACCACCTAAAGATATAGGAACTTCACCACCTATGGCATACATCTTACCATTAGGACCTTTTTGGTAAGTAAAAGAAGCCCCTCCACTTACAGCGCTACCACCAGCTGAAATATGTGCGGCTTCATGAGCTCTAACTTCAGTATCGCGAGATTGTAGCTCTGAGAGCTCTATACGCTCCCCTTGAGACAACTCCTCTATAGCTTTTGATGTATCTAACTTTTTATCACTATCTTTTTCTTGTAATTTATCTGCACTAAGTACCTCATCTTCATTTTTAGTAGTACTTAAATGTTGCGAATTTTGATTTTGGTAAAGATATGTTGAACTAAAACTATTAGATACTTGCATATTATTATAATCTAACCCCTTCTAATTTGAATATTTATATCTATTTTGGCTTTTGTATAAATTCCACCTCAGCAGAGGTAGAACGAGTCAATAATTTTCCAGCGACGATAAATTATTGTTCTCTTAATGCTTTCTATTAATTACAAGTCATTTTTAAACTGTTATCAGATGCTGATAATACTGTGTATTCACTACCATCATATGTAGCATGTACACCCTTTCTTACAATATTATTACTAAATGCTATTGAAACGGTATTTGGGATTACAGTACCTGGAGGATTTATACCCTCGTCTACTGCTTGTGAACCTACATCACTTTTTCTAGTTAATGCTACATTATTTCCAGTTATTACATACTTATAATTCAAACTTTGCCAAACAAGCTTACTACTTGCTGTAGTAGAATATTGAACAGTTGCAGTAGAAGAACCAAAATTAACCGAAAGATTATGTGAATCATCACTAGATACTATAAGGCTACCTGAAGTTATAGAATTTAAAGAGATACATGTACTAAGTCCACTATCTCCACCCTCAGTTGTTCCACCTGTTGTTCCACCAGCTGAAGAAGTACTAAAAGTATCAATATAAGCTTGGGCATCTTTTTTATTGAAGTAGAAACGCATATGGCCTATAGAACCTGAACCAGCAACATAAACTATTTGTACCTTTATGTATTTAAGTGTTTTTTCTCCAATAACTTGATAATTCGAAGGATCATCAGGATATGTAAGTTTGTTACCATCAAGCTTAACTGGAGTAACACCATTAATCATTGTTACATCATTATTAAAGTTAAATGGTATGATATAGTCTGTATCACCAGTTACAACACCTGTACCAAAAAATGTACCATTAGCTTCTGTAACAGCATAAAATTTTTCACCTGACAACATCTCTTTGACAACGCCAGATTGTGTATTATTTACATGCTCTTGAACTTGTGCTTCTGTTTTAACAAAGCCTTTAAAATTTGCTACATTATGCTCAAGCTTACTCATAACAGTATCAAGTACACTTCCAGTGGGAATACCTTCAATAGATTCAGTTTTAAATATATCCACTAAGGCTTCTCTTACATCTGAGGGGATTTGAATTCCATTATTTAAATCACCATCAGCATCTATTGATTGTAAAAGTGTTGCAACTGTTATGTTGTTTTCAACAATTTTGGTATTATTCACAAGATTTTCAGCATTAACTTTTCTTAGCATTATATCTACAAGAGAGAAAGTACAATCTTTTCCTACTTCAAAAGTAAACTTCCCATCAGAACCTGTTATACCACCTTGATTACCACAAACATAATCCACACCAGCAACAGCATTATCTACATAATATCCACTACCTACATTACTTGAGATATAATTGTCTGAACCACCGTTATCCGTATCATTACTACAACCTATAAGAGCAAATGAACCTGCTATAAGTACAACACTTGCAAGTTTCGAAATCATATATCTTTTCATATTTTAGTTCTCCTTTATTACATTGAGTTTATAATAATCATACAACCATCTATCTTAATTTATAATAAAGGTTAAGAATCTTAATGTCAGAGACATAAGCACCAAATAAACCCAATCTTGGCAAAATAATTGACTCATATCACTATGATATACTTATTTTAGAGAGTTTGATAAAGTAATATATCGAAGTTTTTCTTAAGCGGTTAAAGAAACTTAAATTTTAAAATTAGTTTTTTAATTAGCTTGTTAACGAGTCGGATAGTTACATTGCAAACTTGAGTAGCGACATAATCAGTTTTATGAATCTCATTAGTTTTTATAATTT
>WFNF01000119.1 GCA_015488775.1 Helicobacteraceae bacterium | reverse complement strand
CAAAGATGATGAAAAACCTAGAACTCTTAGAAAAAATTTAGCAAGATTAAAAAAACATGGTTTTGCTGGTATGATGCAAAGACTAGATAAAGACTATGATCACATACAAAAAAACTTTGTTATAAAAAGTAGATTAGATGCAAAATATAATTCATTAAAACTAAAACTTATCTTTTTATCTATATTTTTATTGACTAATACTTATTATATGTTTATAAAATCTGAACTTTTTGAGTCAAAAACTGCATTTATAGTAAGAGATATGACTCAAACAAGTGGTACATCAAATTTAGGTTTATCTTTACTTGGTATGGGAAGTTCATCTCAACTTCAAGACTCTATGATAGTTCAAGAGTATATGCAATCTTTAGAGACTTTTAATGTTTTAGATAAAGAATTTGAACTTAGTAAACATTATAAAAGTGATGATATAGATATTTTAGAAAGATTAAGTGATGATGCAACTATAGAAGATATTTTGGAAGTTTATAATAAACATTTAATTGTGTATTATGATGAAGTTTCAGGTATATTACATATATCTTTTTTTCATACTTCACCAAAAAAAGCCCAAGTGATACTGTCTTTTTTAGTTAAAAATGTTGACAACGCTTTAAATGAGTTTAACAAAAGAAAAGCAAAAAAACAGTTAAAATTTGTACAAACTGAATTTAAAAAAACAAAAGTGAAAATGGATGAAGCATCACAAAAAGTTGAAGATTATCAAAATGAGCATCTACTTTTAGATCCAAGTGCTGAAGCAACTTCTAAAAGTACTATAGTTGCAGAGTTAGAGGCTAGATTATCTCAAAAAAAGTTAGAATTTGCAACAAAAAAAGCTTATTTAAATGATGATAATTTTGAGTTAATATCTCTTAAAAATGAGATAAATGAGATAAAAAAATCTATAAAACAAGCTAAACTAAAGCTTACTGGTCATAAGCAAGATGGACTCAACAAGGTTGTTTTTGCATATGAGCAGTTGAAAATGCAGTTTGAGTTTGCTGTAGAGGTATATAAAAATGCACTTTTACAACTTGAAACTACAAAAATAGAAGTTATTAAAAATAATAAAACATTAAGTATTTTAAGTAAACCAAACCTACCTGAGGGTTACACCTACCCAGATAAGCCACATGTGTTTATAACCATACTTATATTAACACTAATGATGTATGGTATAGTAAGTATGCTAGGTTCAATAATTAAAGATCATAAAGAGTAAAAATGAAAAAAATAGTATTTGTATTAGGCCTTATGGTTTTAAACCTTTTAGCAGTTGATATTGATGTTACATCACAGATTAAAGATAGTAATGAAACTTTAAATTTAAAAGATGAAAAAGTATTTGGTTACAGACTTTTCAATGGTTCTTTTTCTCACAATAAGCAGTATCGTTATAATCCAAATTACCTTGTAAATATTGGTGATGTTGTAAATATTAAACTTTGGGGTGCTTTTGACTTTAATGCAAGTATTCCTGTTGATTCTCAAGGAAATATTTTTTTACCAAAAGTTGGAACTGTCCATTTAGCTGGTCTTAGAAATGACAAACTATCTCAAACTTTGCAACAAACTATAAAAAAAGTATTTAAAAGAAATGTTTATGTTTACGCAGATCTTGGAAATTACCAACCTGTAAGTGTTTTTGTAACTGGTGCAGTAAATAAACCAGGACTTTATGAGGGACTTTCATCTGACTCTATTGTTCAGTTTTTAGATAAGGCTAGGGGTGTTGAGAGTATCTCTGGAAGTTATAGACATATTAGTGTTCTTAGAGAAAATGAAATTATAAAAGATTTTGATCTTTACACATTTTTACAAAACGGAAAGATGGAAATTTTTCAGTTTAAGATGGGTGATGTTATAAATGTTAAAAACATCAAAAACTATATAGAGATTAATGGTGATGTAAAAAGACCATATAGGTTTGAGTTAAAAGAGGAGAGTGCAACACTTAAAGAGGTTTTAAGTGCTGTTATACCTAACCCAACTGCAACAAATTTTACTGTAACAAAATGGAATGAAGATAATGAGCAGTTTGTTGAAATTTATAGTATTAAAAACAATGAGAATTTTAAATTACATAGTGGAGAATCTATAGAGTTTTTACCTGATCATAATGTAAAAAGTATAGCTATAAAAATAAGTGGAGAACATTTAGGTTTACATAACTTAGTAGTACCAAAAGGGACAACACTAGCAGAACTTATGGAACAAGTAAAACCATCAAAGCTATCAGATATGGATTCTTTTAAACTTTACAGAAAAAGTATAGCATTAGAGCAAAAAAAGCTCTTAAACTCACAACTAGATGATTTAGAAGCTAAAACTCTTACAACTGGTTCTATGACTACAGAAGAAGCAATTATAAGAAAACAAGAAGCACAGCTTGTTTTAAACTTTATAGATAGAGCTAGAAAAGTTGAGCTTAAGGGTAGGGTTATTATAAATAAAGATTCAAATTTATCTCAAATATTACTTGAAGATAAAGATGAGATATATATTCCTAAAACTAGTCATATGATTATAGTTCAAGGTGAAGTTATGTTACCAGGAGCTCAAAGTTATGTAAAAGATATGAGCTTTGATGATTATATAAACTCATGTGGTGGTTTCACATATAGAGCAGATGATGAAAATATACTTATAATTAAAAAAAGTGGTATTGTGTTGAGTTATGACCCGACTTCAATGTTTGGTGATGATTACATAGTTAAACCAGGTGATGATATTATGATTTTAGGTAAGGTTGACTCAAAATATCTACAAGTTATAAAAGATATAACACAAATTGTTTATCAAATTGCTGTAGGTGCTGCTGTAGTGCTAAGGTATTAAATATTTTTAAAACAATCATAAGTCTTTTACTTGTGATTATTGACTTCTTTGCTTATATATGTAAAAATACATAAAAATTTAAAGAGGTTAAACATGTCAGGATCTTGTCCCATCGCCTTTAGACAAATAGACGCAAATATAGCTAGAATAAATGCTATGAGCGTATCTGTACTACTACTATTATTTATTATTACCAATCAAGTTGCATTTCTTTTTCTTATAGGAATAGATTTTATAACTAGACTATATTTTAATAAAAGCTATTCACTTATAAATAACTTTTCAATTTTAATCAAAAAAACTTTTAACATAAAAACTGTAATGTGTGATGCTGGTGCAAAAAGAGTTGCGGCTCAGTTTGGATTGGCTTTTGTTTTTATGTCACTACTTGCTTACTTTTTTACTAATATATTTGTTGTTTATGTGATAACAACAATATTTTTAAGCTGTGCTGCGTTAGAATTGTTCTTTGGCTACTGCGTTGGCTGTAAAGTATATTTTTTAGTAAAAAGGTTTTTTTAGTGGCATTTATTTCCAAAAAAGGTATCTACGCACTAGCTGCGATGCATACCTTAACCCATGCACCAAATCATAGAGTTATGAAAGTTTCTGAGATATCAGCTTTAACAAAAATATCTGCACCATACCTAGAACAACTTTTATCAAAACTAAGGTCAAAAGGTTTTGTTAGAAGTACGAGAGGTGCTTTTGGTGGGTATGAGCTTACTAAGTCTCCAAACGATATAGTTGTTAAAGATATTATTATGACAGTGGAAGGGGATCTTTTTAAATTAGATAAAGAGTCTTTGGGAGATAGTTTAATTTTAGAGTATTTTTGGAAAGATGTAGAAGATAAAATGTTGGCAATATTTGAGCTCAAGTTATCTGAACTTGATCACTCATATATGCCTTTTCATTACTCTATTTAAATTTTTGACATCTCTTGATCAATTAGTTTATATATAGTTTTAATATCCTCTTTTGAAACATCCCCACTATGTTGATATATGAGTTTATTAGAGTTGTCAAAAACTAAAACATTATACTCATTATCTGCTATACCCCATTTTTTAACTAGTGTTTTATCTTTGTCTATTATAAAGTCTCTTTGTGGACGATCCTCTTGTTTAGACTTTATTTTTGATGAGATAAGTGCTGTTGGAACCCAAGTTGCATCTAAGTTGAGTATAACTTGTACTTTGAAATTTTGCCCAAGGTAAAGCTCTTCAAGTTTAGTAGCATTGCCTTTAAAGTTTTTCCCTTTAGCTCTTTCATCTGGGTCAACATAAAAAATCAACCTTACATTATCTTGATTTTGAGAGAAAGTCCAAGTTTTACCATTAACAAAACCACCATGCTCACCATTTAAACTTACGTCTTTAATCTCTAAGGCATGTAATGAAGTTAATATCATTGTTGCTATAAGTAATTTTTTAAACATATTTAATCCTAAAATTTATATTCTATTTGTGCGTAAACTCTGTCATTATCTTTTATAGAGTTATAAAATGGAATTGTATCGCTATCACCAGCAATATAATCTATTACACCACTCTCAAGGTTTATAGAATCGTTATATTTATATGTAATCCATAATCTTTGAAAACCACCATCATAGTTTTTTCCATTAAACTCACCATTTTCATCATTACCACCTATCAGTGTAGCAAGGTAGGTTATGGTTGCATTGTCGTTATTGAAACTGTATGAGCCTCTAAGTGCAACTTGAAGGGTGTCTTCTCTTACAAAGTCTGGAAATATACCTTGTTGAGCACCTTGTTGTATATTCATACTTAGCATCTCTTTTTCAAAATCAAAAATATGTCTATCACTAAACTCTAAAGATATAACGCTATCGCTTATACCCATATAATCAAAACCAACAAGTGAATCTAGTCTGTTTTTATGATCAGTACTTCTATAGTTTATATTGTTTATAAAAGCTGATTCTGCTTTTAGTAAAAAAGATCCAAGGGCAACATTGCTTGCTACCCCACCCATATTTATCATATAATATTTTCTATAGGTTTTGTTGTCTATTTTTTTAATTGAAAATCTATCTGAATATACTCTTGATGCATAAAAAGATATATCCCATCCACTAAAATGTCCATCTAAACTAGAAGCAAATTGAGTGTTTTTTAAACTTACATCCTCCTCAACTCTGTCTGGAAACTTAGAGTAGGGTATAGGTGCTCCAAAAACATCACTTGGTCTATAATCACTACCAAAAGCTGCTTCTCTTTGCAAGCGTGGTTCATGTATAGCTATTAAAGATAGATCAAAATCACCAAAATAGTAGTCAAGTTTGCTCATAACCTCACTAAGTCTTAAGTCCTCTATATCAACCATCCCTGGTTGAGTATTATCCAAAGGATTTATAACATCAGTAATTCTAATAGAGTCAGATTTACCCCAAATAACTATTTGCCTACCAATTTTAATATCAAGTGAATCTGTTAATGAACCTTGTATGTAAGCATCTTTAACATCATAAAAATACTCATAAGTTTCTAAAACATCATCAGTGTAATTTTCTTTACCTTTTATAGCCCAAGAGGCATCATACCAACCCATTATATCTATTTTGGATTTCCAGTTTTCGCCATGCTTCATCTCTAAAGTAAGTCCAGCTTTTGCCTTTACTCTTGAAAGTCCTGAGAAGTCCATAGATTTGTCTGTTGGAAAAACTACACTTTGTGTTTTTTGATTATAGTTATAAGCTGATAATAAAGATGTATAACCACTTATATTGTACCATTTAGGTTCATTTTGCGTAGTTATCTCAATATCACTTGTATCATTTTGTGAATCATTAAAACCATCTTCTAAGTCATCAAGTTCTTTTGATGTAGATGTTGGCTCTTCATCAAAACCATCTAAAAGCTGATCAAGATCTTCAGCCATTAAACTTGAACTAATTAAAAGTGTAGATGCTATAAGGGCTAAAGATCTCATTTTAAAGACCTTTTTCTAAGCGTCTTAGTGTAAAAAAACTATCTTTTAGATTTTGGTTTAGTTTTACGTCATTAAACTCTAAAACTGTTTTATGTAAAAGTTGTTTACCCCTTTTTGTGCTCATAACTATTTTTGTTGGTACATATATACCATCTATTTTCTCTAACTTTTGAACATCAAGATATTTTTTATTTCCATTTTTAAGAACATGTATAGCGCGAACTACAACAAAATTGTCTTGTTGTACAAACATATATGATTTTGTATAACTTGTTTCATCTATAGTCTTTTGTGTTTTTGGAGTTGATTCCATAATCCAAACTTTTTTACCTTTTACTTTAGATTCTTTTGCAATTTTATAATTGTAGTCACTAATATCTCTTGATGTCATATCTGAGTAAGTAAAATCACTACCCATAAATGAAGCACTTTTATCAGAACTTGCAATTCTTTTAGATTTTTTAAGAGCTGGTAGGTAAAGCCATTGATCATCATCTTTACTTGCATCATCATAATCATAAGTTAAAAATGCAGTATTTCTTACATCAGCAGGTCTTAAAAAAAAGATAGCACTTTTAGTTTCACCTTTATAGTTTTTTTCATACTTCTTCATCTCTCTTATACGCTTCGTATTGTGTTTATCTATAAGTATCATTTTCATAGTACTTATGATATTATCACCAGTATCTCTTTGATCAACTTTGGTTGCTATCTCATCTGCTGTTATAGCAAATAAACTTACACCCATCAATAAAACTAATAGTAATTTTTTCATCTGTTTTTTCCTTGTTTTTAGTATTTTTAATTTTTACATATATATGTTAATTATTTGTTAGATTACTCTAAAGTGTCAGGAGTTAAACACTCCCCCTCTTTTATAAATGTTTTCATTAAAGCACCAGTAACAACTAGGTTTGTAAGCATTGCAACTAAAACAGTTACCCCTGTTATAAGACCAAAATTAAAAAGGTTGTTCATACTTGCAAACATAAATACAAAAAATCCAGAACTTAATACTATAGAAGTTATAAATATAGCACGACCAGTTGATAATAGTGTAAGCTTAATCGCTTCATCCACATCTTTATGAAGCATATAGTATCTTTTAAAGTTGTGCATATAGTGTATAGTGTCATCAACAACCATACCTATGGCTATTGCACCTATAAGTATTGTAAACATATCTAGTGGTAGTTTAAACACAACCATCATAGCAACACTAAACATAATTGGTGTTAGGTTTGGTATCATACTAAGTAGTCCAAGTTTTACACTTCCTACAAGCAGAATCATTAGTATTGCTATAACTATAAAAGCTATACCGTAAGATTCTATAGAACTTTGTATAGATTTTGTCATAGTTGTCCCTAAAATAGGTATCATCCCCGTTACAGATATTTCAACATTATCTTTAAACTTATTATGAAGTAACTCTTTTATCTGATCAAGAAGTTCAACATACTCAACAGAATCAACCCAAGGTGCTTTCATACTTATGCGTGTTTTAGAAAAAGATGAATCAACTATATCTTCAAGATCATCACTACCAGAGTTTTCAAAAAGTAAAAACTCTTGAGATATTAAATCGTAAGAGTTTGGTATAGTATAATACTTGCTATCATTAGCATGAAGTGCTTGATTTATCTCTTTTAATACATCTGTAATATTTACAATCTTACCTATAAAGTAGTGTTTACCTTTAAATGTATATATCTCTTTGCTAATAGACTCTATATCTTTTAAAAATTTTGGATCATAAACTCCGTTCTCTTTTTTTGTATCTAGTACAACCTCTATACTAATAGATCCTTTTAACTCATGATCAATGGTTTGTGTGTTTATTCTTACTGAATTATCTTTTTTAAACCACTCAAGTGGGTTGTGTGAGAAGTGCATCTGTGAACCAAGTACAAGTGATATAACAATAACAAAGGCACTTAAACCTAAAACACTTTTTCTATGGTTTATAGATATATTTGCTAAAGATAACATCATACTATCAAAAAATTTATGTGCATCTTTACTTTCATGTTTTGCTTTTATAGGTAAAATAGCTAACATCACTGGTACAAAAACAAGGGTTAAAATTAAGGCTATAATTACACCTATAGATGAAAATATACCAAGAGCAGCAACTGGCGCAATATCTGAGATAGCAAATGAGCTTAAAGATGCAGCAGTTGTTATAGATGTCATAAATATAGCAAGACCAGAGTGACCTAAAGCGTAAGCAATAGCCTCTTTTTTATCATGAATCTCATCAAATTTTTTGTAAAACATAGCTAAAAGGTGGACACTTGCACCAACTCCAACAGCCAAAAGAAGCGATGGAAGAACCTGAGTTAAAGCAGTTATTGGTGAGCTTGCAAGTGCCATAGAACCTATAGTTGAAAGTAATGTTAATATAACTACAATAAGTGGTAGTATAATTCCACTAACTCTTCTAAACATAAAAAATAGTAAAACTGCAATAGTTAAAATAACAAGTAAAATAAACTTTTGCATATCTTTCATAAGTGTTGATTGTAGGTTTTTTGTAACTATTGGTGAACCTGCATCATAGATTTTAAAATTATCTGAATCATATTTTTTTATAATACCCTCAAGTTTAACTATAAGCTCATTTGTCTCTTTTACATTTATAAATTCAGGTCTTTTAGTATCTTGTTTAATCTCTTGATCAAAACCATCATCAAAACCACCATCATCAAACTCACTCTCTATGGTATCTTTGTTAGAACTTTTTTCACCCATAGACGTGTATGTTTGAGTTGTTATGATTATAGTTGTAAAAGTATTATCTTCACTTAGATAAAGATTTTTATAGATTTTATTTGATTTGGCATATTTTTCAATATCGCTTAAATCATCAGGTATTACACCATCAACAAAAAGATCATCAACAAGTAAAGAGTCTTTATCTCCAGTTGTTCTTCTTGCATTTTTAAGAGAATCAACATCTTTTATGTATGGAAGTGTAGTTTCTATCTCATCATGTAGTTTAAACAGTTTTTTTAAAAATGTTTTATCAAACACATCTTTAGTTTTTACAGCAACTATAATCCTTTCATCTCTTCCAAACTGCTCTCTAAACTTATTGTAAGTTAAAATCTGTGGGTCATCTTTATATAAAAAACCCTCAGTTGATGTGTCAACAGTGATTTTTGGTAGGTTTGATGCTAGAGCAAAAACCATAAGTAGAAGTAAAAACAGTGTTTTAAAGCGGTGAGTTGTAATGAGGTGTGAAAAGTTTTCAAAACCCTTTTCAACCTTAAGTCTCCAATTTTTCATAAATATCCTTAAATTTGTATTGTAAGGATTATTACATTTTGATGTTAAAAGATTGTTAACTAAAGTTTAGTGTAAAAGTTGTTCCATCACTTGAAGAGATGACATCAATCTCTATTTTTAAAGCGTTACATAATCTTTTGGTTATATCTAAGCCTATCCCAACACCTTTAATATTTTCTTTATAGCCTCGCTCAAATATTTTACTTATATCTTTGATACCAACACCTGTATCTTTTATGATTAAAGATGATTTTGTAGATGTAACCTCAACCTTACCATCTTTTTTATTGTATTTAAAAGCGTTTGAGATTAGATTGTTTAAAATTTGTCTAAAAGCTTCCTCATTAACATTTACTTTTAGATTTTTAATGTTTTGTGTAACTTTTATATTTGGGTATAAAACCTTATAAGTGCTAAGTGTATCCTCAATACAAGTGCTTATATCTACTTTATTTATAATTAAAGCATTATTGTTTATGAGAGTGCTAAGGTTTGTATGTAAAGAGCTAATCTGATCAGAACTCTTTTCTAACCTAGCTAAAATTTTTGGATTTATATCTTTAGATGTTTTTAAAAGCTCTAAATTTAGTTTTATAGAGGTTGCAGGTGTGTTTAAATCATGTATAAGATCTTTTGAGAAGTTATCTAAAAGTTCTATACTTCTTTTTAGTGGTTTTATCGCTTTATGAGCAAGAAACCAAGATATAGAAGCGAAAATCAGTAGTAGCAAAATTTGTGAACTTATAACTTTTATTTTTAAGCTTTTTATCCTTTGCAGGTATGTTTTATCTGGTTTTAGTATTTTGTAGTAGCTATCATTATTATCTTTAGGGATATACTTTATAAAAGTTTTTCCAACAAGTTCAAAGTTTCTAATAGTAAAATTATTTATATGCTTTTTTACAACTACATAGTGAATATCTGATGATTTTTTATGTTTTTGGTGCATTTTTATCTCTTTAGCAAACTCCAACATAGAAAAATGCTCAAACTTTAAAAGAGTTGATGACGTTTGTAAAAAATAAAAATACCCAAGACTAAGTATAAGGACTGCTACACTTACAAAGTAGGTTAGAAAAAATTTCCAAAATGCACTACGCTCTTCACTTAACAAGAGAGTATCCTATGTTTTTCTCACTTTGTATCTTAAAACCAATTTTTCTAAGTGAGCTTAGATGAACTCTTAAAGAACCATCACTTAAGTTGTCAAACTCCTCAAAAATTATCTCCTTTGGTATGGTTGAGTCAATATTTTTCAAAAATATCTTAAGTATAATCTTTTCACTTTTTGTTAATTTTATCTTTTTATCATCTTTACTAAGTGTATCTTTTTCTAAATCATATGTAAAATCATTATATGCTATTTGATCAGATAAAGTGTTAAAAGATTTTAGAATTAAAGCTTTTATTCTAACTAGTAGCTCAGAAAAATCAAACGGTTTTTTTACATAATCATCAGCACCAACCTCAAAACCTTTTGAAAATGAGCTTATATCGTTTAGAGAGGTTATAAAAATAGCAGGAGTTTTTATAGAAGCACCTCTTAACTCTTTTAAAAGATCAAATCCATTTAACTTAGGTGTATTGACATCAAATAAAAAAAGATCATAGTTGTTACTGAAAGTAAAGTCTAAGGCTTCCTCCCCATCCATAGCTAAAGTTACATCATAGCCATTAAGTTCAAGTAACTCAACTAAAGTTTCGCTAAGAACTTCATCATCTTCTAAAAGTAGTATTTTTGACATAAAAAACCTTGAGATATATATTTATACAAATTATGCACTAAGAAACTTAAATAAACTGCTTATTAATATATTTATGAGATTTGTTTAAATATTAAAACTTATTTTATTTTGTTTTAATATTAAAAATCATATACTTTAACTTTCACAACTACGATAAAAAGGTTGAAGATGAAAAGAGTTTTCTTGATGCTAATTTTAGCATTTAGTATGGCTTTTGCTAGTGTAAATTTAAACACTGCAAGTGCTAGTGAGTTACAATCACTTAAGGGTATAGGGGTAAAAAGTGCTCAAAATATCATTTTATATAGAGGTAAACATAAGTTTAAACGTATAGATGAGATTAAAAATATTAAAGGCATAGGCGATAAAAAATTTGAGTCTATAAAGTCTGAACTAAGTATATAACAACTACTTACTCCCTTTTGGGAGTATCCTTTTTTTCTTCCATAAATAAATTTTTTTAATAAAAACTATAAATTTTATGATATAATTTCCATAAAAAAAGTGTCAAGAGAAATTAAAAAGGTGCTCTATGTCTTTAAGTGTTGGTCGTCCAAAAAACTCTTTTTCACACTCAATTTTTGATGTTTATAAAGAGGATATATTAAGATGGAGGTCTGATGGTTTTGGTATTACAAAAATCATTAAACTTTTAGGCTTTGGTTCACGTCAAGGTTTATACTATTATCTT
>WFNF01000118.1 GCA_015488775.1 Helicobacteraceae bacterium | reverse complement strand
TTGTGCTTATTGTGCATTTGGGGTGCAGTTTGAGGATAAGGATGATAATCGTTTTACAAGATTACAAAAGAGGAAACCTAAGCAGTTTAAGAAGATGATGGGGTTGAAAAACAATGATGTTTCTTATGGAGAGGCTTTGGATGTTGTTTTAGGGGTTTGAGAGTTGGGTGAGAGTGAAGTTTTGTTTTCTATGTAGTTTTCTTTTTGGAGGTGAGGCTTCAGCCTCGCAAGTGCGTTAGAGTTGTTTTAAAGCGGGACTGAAGTCCCACCTCCTGAGTGGTTATGGAAGTGGGAGTTTAATTTCTTTTGAAACTAATTAAAAGCAAAAGGTGTATTTTAAGATTTTAGTTTGCGTCCAAGCTTTTTTTCGACTCAAGATTTACATACTAAAGACTAGCCTTTTTTAACAAACTTTTGAGTTATTTTTATAGCTCCAACGCCTGGGATTCTACAATCTATGTTATGATCATCAGCACTTTCTACTATATTTACATTTTTGATTTTAGTTCCAACTTTTATAACGCTTGAACTACCTTTTATTTTTAGGTCTTTAATGATTACGACATCATCACCACTTACTAAAGTAGCTCCATTTGCATCTTTAACACTAAACACTTTTTCTTCTAAATCTGCTAATGAAAACTCATGTGCACACTCTGGACAAACTATTAAATCCATATCTTCATAAGTATATTCGCAATTACATTTTGGGCAAGCTGGTAAATTTTCCATTTGATTTTCCTATTTTTATTTTATTTTATTTTTTCTATCATTCCCATTTTTTACTTGGGAACGAGCTAACGAGCTAATAACTATTTTATTAAAGAGTTTATTATGTTTTTTGCAGCTTCTCTACCATCAAAAGCGGCAGTAACAACTAAGTCTGCACCTCTGTAACAGTCGCCACCAGCGTAAACACCTTTAGTTGATGTTTCATAGTTCTCATCAACAGTTATTCCACCCCATGAGTTAGTTTCTATACCATTTTCAGCTAAGAAAGCTGGTACTTCAGGATCAAAACCAAGAGCCATTATAATTATGTCTGCATTAACTCTAAAAGTTGAGTCTTTAACCTCTTCCATTCTTTGGCGACCATCAGCATCTTTTGCACCTAATATAGTTTTCACCATATCTACAGCAACAGCTTTTTTATCATCACCAACAATTATCTCTTTAGGAGATGCGAAGAAAGTGAAGTCAACACCCTCCTCTTTTGCATTTTTATACTCTTTAACAGAACCTGGCATATTGTGAGCATCACGTCTATATAAACAAGTTACAGACTTAGCACCCTCTCTTTTTGCAGTTCTAACACAATCCATTGCAGTATCACCACCACCAATAACAACTATTGTTTTATCTTTAACATCAAGATTTTTATCATAAGACAATCCAAAGTTTTTACTTTGAATAGCATTTAGATACTCCATAGACATGTAAACATTAGACGCATTTTCACCAGTAAGTTTTGCACCCTTAGCCTTAGTAGCACCAATACCAAGATAAAGCGCGTCAAACTTAGAACTAAGCTCATCAAAAGATATATCTTTACCTATTTCAGTGTTAACAACAAGTTCCATACCCGCTTCAACTAAACCATCAACACGTCTTTGAACAACTTTTTTATCTAGTTTAAAGTTTGGTATACCATAAGTCATCAAACCACCTGCTCTATCTGAACGTTCATACATAGTAACAGCAATACCTGCTCTTAAAAGGTAAGTTGCAGCAGAAAGACCAGCAGGTCCACTTCCAACAATAGCTACTTTTTTATCTGTAGTTATACCAGGAAAATTTGGCTTTAAGCCATTTTTAAAACCCTCTTCAGATATAAAAGTTTCAATAGAACCAATAGTTATAGCTCCATGTCCATCATTTAGTGTACAATCACCCTCACAAAGTCTATCTTGAGGACATACACGCCCCATTATCTCAGGAAAAGGTGATGGTTCATTTGAAAGTTTAAAAGCAAACTCTAAATCTTTTTCACTTACAGCTTTTAACCATTGAGGTACAAAGTTATGTAGTGGACATTTGTTTAAACAAAAAGGGTCACCACATTGGATACATCTCTCACCTTGAGAACCTGCTTCATCTTTATCAAAAACATGATAGATTTCATTAAAATCTTTAGTTCTCTCTACAACCCCTCTTTTTTCAGGGTCGATTCTTTCTGTGCTTAAAAAATCTCTCATATTAATCTCCCTTCTCTAAGTTAAGTGGTAATTTTGTTAGGTTTTTAGGTTTAACTAACCAAAAGTTTCTTATCTCAACTCTAAAGTTTTCTAAAATATTTTTACCCATCTCACTAGATGTTTCTGCAACATACTCTTTGATAAGTTTTTTAAGGTAGTGTCTAGCCTCATCACCCTCATCTGTATCTATACGAACAGCTTCGACAAGCTCGTTATTTACACGCTCTATAAAGCTATGATCTTCATCATAAACAAAAGCAAGACCACCTGTCATACCAGCACCAAAGTTATTACCAGTTTTACCAAGTATAGCAACTATACCACCTGTCATATACTCACAAGGGTTGTCACCAGTACCCTCAACTATAGCTAAAGCACCAGAGTTTCTAACAGCAAATCTTTCACCAACACTTGCATTTACAAAAAGCTTACCACCAGTTGCACCATATAAACAAGTGTTACCACCACCAGCGTAACCTGTATAGTTTTGCTTAGGTTTTATAACTATTTTACCACCGTGCATACCTTTACCAATGTAGTCATTTGCTACACCACTTAAAGTTATATCAACACCATTGATCAAAAATGCTCCAAAGGCTTGTCCAGCTATACCATCTAAATCTATCTTAATAGTAGATTTATCTAAACCTTTATCTCCATAGTACTGAGCAATCTCACCAGAGATTAATGCACCAAAACTACGATTTAAGTTACATATTTTATGTGAAACTTTAATTGGGTGTTTTGGGTTTTTAATAACCTCTTTAACCTCTTTTAAAATCTCTTTCTCAAAAGAGTTATCATCAAAAGGTTCATTAAACTCAACTTGACAAGTATCAAAACCATCCTCTTTATGTAAGATGTTTGAGAAGTCAAATTTCTTAGCGAAAGCTGTGTCAATAACACTAAGCAACTCACTTTTACCAACAATTTCTTCTATAGTTTTGTAACCCATAGAAGCTAGTATCTCTCTAACATCTTCAGCAATAAATGTAAAGTAGTTTACTATCTGATCAACTGTACCTTTAAAGTACTCACTACGAAGCTTTTCATTTTGAGTTGCTATACCAACACTACATTTATTTACATGACAGATTCTAAGCATTTTACAACCAATAATAGTTAAAACACCTGTACCAAATGCGTAAGATTCAGCACCTAGAAGTGAAGCTTTTATAACATCTAAACCAGTTTTAATACCACCATCTGTTTGAACATGTACTTGACCTCTAAGGTTATTTACCTTAAGTGCATTGTGAGCTTCACTTAAACCAAGCTCCCAAGGATTACCTGCAAATTTGATAGATGTTAAAGGAGCAGCTCCCGTTCCACCATCACCACCAGAGATAATAATTTTATCTGCGTAACATTTAGCAACACCAGCAGCAATAGTACCAACACCAGCAGTTGAAACAAGTTTAACTGCGATTTTAGCCTTTGGATTAACCATTTTTAAATCAAAAATAAGTTGTGCCAAGTCCTCTATAGAGTAAATATCATGATGAGGAGGAGGTGAAATAAGAGTAACACCAGGAACAGTATGACGATGTTTAGCAATAATAGCTGTTACCTTATGTCCTGGAAGTTGTCCACCCTCACCTGGTTTTGCACCTTGTGCAACTTTTATTTGAATCTCTTCTGCACTTCTAAGGTAAGCAGGTGTAACACCAAAACGACCAGATGCAACTTGCTTAATTTTAGAGTTTTTAAGAGTATCAAATCTCTCTTTACCCTCTCCACCTTCACCAGAGTTAGATTGAGCACCTATAGTATTCATAGCAGTTGCTATACACTCATGAGCTTCAGGAGATATAGAACCTAAACTCATAGCAGCAGAAGCAAATCTTTTAAAGATTTTTTCTTTTGATTCAACCTCATCAATAGATATAGCTTTTCTATCTGTTTTAATCTCAAAAAAGTCTCTGATAAATTTCTGACCACGACCATTAACTAAAGATCTTAACTTTTCGTAATCTTTTTTATCTCCACTTTTTACACAATCATGTATAGCATGTATAACATCAGGACCAAAATCGTGATGCTCTGCATTGTTATAAAACTTGTAAAATCCACCAATATTTAGAGGAAAGATACTTGATCTTCCTTTTTCATTAAAAGCTTCTTTATGATTTTTTTCTAATCTTTCATCTATATCTTCATAAGATAATCCAGGAATCAACACATTTGATTCTAAAAGACAATCTTCAGCTACTTCTGTAGATAAGCCCATAACATCAAAAAGACCTGAGTTTCTATAAGAAGCTATAGTTGAGATACCCATTTTTGACATAATTTTTAAAAGTCCACCATTTAAAGATGTATGAACATTTTTAAGTATATCTTGACACTCCATATCTAAAGAGCTAAGTTGATTTAACCTTGTTGCAGCACTTTGAAAAAGTAAACTTGGATATATAGCATTAGTACCATAAGCGATTAACACAGCAGCAGAGTGAGAGTCTACAACTTCACTAGATACAGACACCATAGAAACTAGATGTCTAATGTTTTCTTTAGATAAATCGTT
>WFNF01000117.1 GCA_015488775.1 Helicobacteraceae bacterium | reverse complement strand
TTTTATCTGTAACAAGCACAACAGAAGATGATGGCTCAACCACTGTTGAAGTGGTTACAAAAATCAATGATAAAGGGATTACATTTTGAAAATAGCACTAAGTATAGCTTTAATCATAGCTTTTGGACTTATAGGTTGTCAAGACTCTAATATAAATGAGGTTGAAACTACCTCAACAAAGAACATCATACAGATGCAAATCAACACAACTTATAAAGTTCTATCTGGTGATAAGGTTGAAAAAAGAAGTGATGATGCCCAGATTAAAATCAAAAAAAATTCAGAACAAAGCACCACAGAGGTAACACTTTTAGTTGGTAAAGCTGTTATTATCAAAAAATAGTTTTTGATTATATAATGCTACCTTTAAATCTTACTAATAAATATATATGATATAATAAATTTTAAATAATTATCATAAGTTAGGAGAATATATAATGAAAAAAAGATATTACGTCTTAAGTATTGCTTCGCTACTATTAATGACAGCGTGTAATGACAAAAATGAGGTTAAAAACAATAATCATCCTCAAAAAAGTTTAACTCAAAAAGAGATACTAGATAAAGAACTTAGTGCGTTAATAAAAACAAATGATCTAAGTGGTAATCCAGCATCTGGTTTATCATTACCAAATATAGAAGACCCAAAAGCACAACTTGGTATGAAACTATTTTACTCTAAAGCTTTAGGTGGAGATAAGGATGCAGCATGTGTTACTTGTCACCATCCAGCCCTTGGGGGAGGAGACAACCTTTCACTACCAATAGGAGTAGCTGCTGATGACCCAGATCTTTTAGGTGATGGCCGTTTATATGATACTAATGCCGTACATTATGATAATGGATATGCACTTGTATCAAGAAATGCTCCATCTACACTCAATGTAGCTTTATGGAAACATAGTGTTTTTTGGGATGGTAGAGTTAGCAATGTGCTAGATGAAAACAATTTAAGTGGTATTAGAACTCCAGATACACCTTTTGGAACTATTGATAAAGATTCAGGCTCATCTCTTGCAAGTGCGCAAGCTAGATTTCCAGTAACAGCAGGTGATGAGATGCGTGGGTTTGTTTTTGAAAAAGACAATAACAATACTGAAGTTAGAGAGCATTTAGTTAAACGTTTAACAGATAGTAGTGCTAATGACTATATTGCAAATACTTGGGAAGCTGAGTTTAAACCTGTTTATGGAGATAACAACATAAGCTTTAATAATATTGCCGATGCTATAGGAACATATGAGAATACACAAGTTTTTGTAAACAATCCATGGAAAAATTATGTAAATGGGGATAATGATGCTATATCACCCTCTGCTAAGCGAGGTGCAAAGCTTTTTTACACTACATATAGTGATAATGGTTTAGATTGTGTTAGTTGTCATAGTGGAGACTTTTTTAGTGATGAAGATTTTCATGTAATGGCTATGGTTCAAGTTGGACATGGTAAAAATACCAACCATGAAGATTTAGGAAGATTTCATAATTCTGGCACAGATAAATATGCTTTTAGAACACCTACACTTCTAAATGTAGAAATGACAGGTCCATGGGGACATGATGGCGCATATACAGAGCTTAAAGATATAGTTAATCATATGGTAAATCCTGAAAAAGCTATATCTTCTTATGATAAAAGCAAATTAAACTCAAATGTATTGACAGACAATATGGAAAGTAATACACAAGATGCATTAGATCAACTTCAAGCAAATCGTAACTTTGGTATATCTAAACACCAAAGTGTTGATATAACAGATGATCAACTTAATGATTTAGTTGAATTTTTAAAGACATTAACTGATCCTTGTTTAAAAGATCGTGAATGTATTAGTAAATGGATACCAGAACAAAGTAATGGTGTTGATGGACTGCAGCTAAATGCTAAAGATAAAGATGGAAATCCTCTTTAAACTTTAGTGAGCAGTAGCACTTGTAAAGAATGATACATGCTTAAAGTAAGGTGGGTAAGGCATACTTACCCTAAAGAACTCACTTTTACCTGCTTTTAGCTCTGTTGACACAACATACTTAACAATCTGCTTTTGAGGTCTATTTTCTCTTTTATTCTCAGAGCTTGAAAAGAAATCAAAAAAGCCAGATGGTTTATAAAATGAACCTGCCTTTACATTTCCTGTTACATGACCCTTGTTTACTAGCTTTACTTCAACCTCAACTTGACCTATAGTGTAATTTCCAACATTTTCTACGTAGCCTGTAAAAACTATTGTTTCATTACTTAAGATACGTCTATTTTTAATATCACTAAGTTTTACTATCTTTGTATATTTATCTATAGCCATCATTGAAAAAGCTATGACAAGAGTTGAAACTAAAAAAACTGAAAAAATCATTGAGTTGCGAACAGATGACTTTTTCTCTTTAAAAGAAACCATAACACCAAGTACAAATAAAACAACACCAATTAAAAGTGCTATATAATGCCAAAAAGTAAAATAAGTACCAAAAATCATCTGCAATCAACTCCAACGCTAACGTTATAATCTTTATTGTAATTAAAAGGTTCTAAAACTATTCTAAACTTTTTACTTGAGTTTATATCTATAGGTTCAACTATATCTATTTTTTTTGTTCTAAAAGATGCAAATCCCAATATATAATTAACTATATTATTAGAGTTTACCTTATGAAGTTTTACTTTTACTCTACACTTTTTAAAGCGTTTTTTAGAGATATTAGTAAAGTTACCCTCAACCACTAAAGCATCTAAAAACTCTAACTCTTGCACCTTGGAGATGTTTGAACTAGTTTTATATATATATTCATGCATCATCACATATAAAACAGGTGGAGCTACACTAATAAGCAAAAAAGCTATAAGTATCATCAAAACGCTTATAATAATTTTTCGTCTTACAACTATAGCTAAAATTAGAAATATTATAAAAAGTAAAGCAAGAGTAGAAAACAATATATAGTCAATAACTAAAAGATTGTTTATAAACTCACTTATCTTACTTTTCATAATGTGTTAGTCTTTTCTTGAGTTTTTTTCAGCAATCCCACTCATACCAAAGCGTCTAGCTAACTCTTGTTTAACACGATCAGGTGAGATGTTTTTATATGCAAGGGCAACAAGTACATGGTAAGTTAAATCTGCCGCTTCATATATGCTTTCATCTGTATCATCATCTTTTATAGCAAAAGAGAACTCACCAGCTTCCTCAACAACCTTTTTAAGTATAGTATTTTCACCCTTACTTAAAAGTTTTGCTGTCCAAGAAGTTGTTGGATCTGCATTTTTACGCTCAAGTATAGTGTGATATAACTGATCAATAACTCCATAAGCTTCATCTAGGTTTTGTTCAACTTCACTTACAATTTTTCCACTATCTAACTCAGTAAAAAAGCAAGATTTTCTACCAGTGTGACATGCTACTCCATCTTGTTTAACTTTAATCAAAAGAGTATCGTTATCGCAATCTATAAAAAAAGATGAGATGTGTTGCAGGTTGTTTGAGCTTTCACCCTTCATCCAGATACGTTGTTTTGTACGAGAAAAATAATGTGCTTTTTTAGTTTCTAAAGAGAGTGTTAACGCCTCTTTATTCATATAAGCCATCATCAAAACTTCATTTGAACTCTCATCTTGGACAATCACAGGAAGTAACTCCTGCTTTTGCCAATCAACTTTTTTAATTATATCTTGAGTATTCATCTATTGTGCTGATGTACGTTTTTGTGTACCCTTCATATCAACCCAAATATTTGGAGTTGATCCACCAGGAGTTAAAAATATCTTAGCATCTTTATTTGTCTTAAGAGCTTCGTTAAACTTACCTTGCATTTTAATCTGCTCTAGTTGAAGAAGCTTAGTAGTTAAAGATTCAGATATGATTTGATTTGCTTTTGCAGTAGCTTTAGCCTCTATAGTAATAGCTTGTGCCTTACCCTCTGCAGCAATTTTAACAGCTTCAGCCTCACCTCTAGCAACTGCTGCTCTTTTTAAAGCATCTTGATCAGCACGTTCAACTTGTTGTTTAGCTTTTTGAACTTCTTGTTTTGCGACTTGTACATTTTCAATTTGATCTTTAACTTTTGTAGGAAGAATAATCTCTCTAAGTTGAACAGACTGAAGTTTAGCTGGTGTGTTTTTTAGACTATTTATAGAATCTGCAATACCAACTTCTATCTGCTCTGCTATAGTGTTTCTGTTTGTTGGCAAAGACTCTGCGTCATACTTACCAACAATGTTTCTAACAACATCCCTTACAACAGGATTTATAATTTTTTCTTCCCAAGAGAAACCCCAGTTAGAGATAGTTTGTGCTGCAAAAGTAGCATTTAATCTATACTGAACAGTAAGTTCAATTGAAACAGGAAGACCGCGTTTATCAAGAACTGTAACAGCAGGTTTAACTTCTAAACCCTCACCTTGAGCTTTTCTCTCAATACGACTAGCATAGTTAATTATACGAACCTTAGTATCTACAGGGTAAACTTTTTGTATTATTGGAATAATAAAATGAAGTCCTGGTCTTAAAACATTTGAAGAGTACTTACCATTAGTAGATAAAATACCTCTTTCACCCTCTTCTATAATTGTAAAAGGTTTAGCTAAAAAAAGAAAAACAACAATTGCACCTATAAAGTAAAATATAGCAGCTTGTTTACTACCAAAATCAAAATTCACCTCTGGCATCTTTGGAGGTGTACCACCACCATTTCCACCACCAAATGATTTATTATTATCATTCTTTTTTTTATTAAAATAATCGTTCATATCTGAAGCCATGTCAATCCTTAGTTTTTATCTACATAAGTTAGGTAATGTTTATACTTTTCAACTCTACCAAAAACCATATCAAAATACATTGTTTGTATCTTTCTAGTAATCTCTCCACGAGAACCACAACCTATCTCTCTTGCATCAACTATGCGAACTGGTGTAACTTCTGCAGCTGTTCCCGTTAAAAATGCCTCATCTGCTATATATATCTCTTCACGAGTTATACGGCGACGAACAACATTTATCCCCATATCATTTGCGAGTTCAATAACCATTTTTTGTGTAATTGAAGCTAAAGCATTATCACTTGGTGGAGTTATCAACTCACCCTTATAAACCATAAAAAATGCAGCTCCACTAGCTTCAGCTACATAACCTTGATCATCAAGTAAAAGTGCTTCATCATAACCACAATCTATAGCTTCATACTTTGCCATTTGTGAGTTAAGGTAGTTAGCTGTTGCTTTTGCCTTACCCATGTTTGAAGTGTTTGATGGACGATTTATTGAAGAGATTTTAAGTTTAATCCCTTTTTCTAATCCCTCTTCACCAAGATAAGCACCCCATTCCCAAGCAGCTAAAACTGTATCTACAGGTGAAGCTTTATGATAAACTCCCATAACTCCATAACCAAGATAAGCAAAAGGTCTAATGTAAACATTATCACCCTTAAAATCGTTTCTTTTTACAAGCTCAATTTGTGCTTTATTTAGCTCTTCTACTGTGTAAGGTATGTCTATTAAAGTCATCTTTGCTGATTCTAAAAGTCTTGCAGTATGATCTTCAAGTCTAAAAATTGCGTAACCATCTTCAGTTTTATACGCCTTAGTACCTTCAATAACACCATTTCCATAGTGAATTGTGTGAGATAAAACATGAGTTGTAGCATCTTTCCAATCTACAAACTTGCCGTTTTTCCAAATATATTTTGCTTCTGTCATCATGACTCCAAATTTATCTTTTAAAATTTCGGTATTTTATCTAAAAAAGGTAAAAAACCTACTTTTACACTTTAGAGTAAAGCTTAAACCATAAGTTTATAAAAATAAAAAAAGCTTTTGTATTAGAACAATTATATAGACTTCCAAAAATTATAAGGATATATATATGTACAAAGTAAATGTTGAAAAACAATGTGGTTGTTTTAAAAGAAGTGATATGGATGCACAAAAAAGTTTTGATTCAAAAGATGAGGCTTTAATAGAAGCACACAATATGGTAAAAACAATGAATGATGAGTTTTGTCAAAAACATTCATTCCACGTTATAGAAAATGAGAACACTTTTGTTGTTATGATGAAACAATAACTCAACTAACTCCTACAAGTATTAGAAGTAGTACAATCTCACTTACTTCTATACTTAAACCATAAACATCACCACTAAAACCACCAATCTTTTTTACAAAAATCTTTCCAACTATAAACAAGCTCAAAAGTGAGCCAAAAAATACTAGAATAAAATGATTATAAAACATACCAAGAGCTAAAGTTATAAAACTAGCTATAAAAACAGTTTGACTTGAGATCGCTTTTGAAGCCCCTTTACTCATACCACCACCAACATATTCATAAAAATATATCGCTAAAACAGCATTAAATCTTGCTAACATCATAACAAGAGGTATATATATAAAATCATCTAGGTGTGCTAAAGAGCTAGCTTTTAGTATTAAAAAACTTGTTGTAAATATCATCCCCATTGCCCCAACATGTGGATCTTTCATCACCTCTAAACTTCTATCTTTTGAGACAAAAAGTCCATCTATAGAGTCACTTAAACCATCTATATGTAAAGCACCAGTGATTACAACCCATAAAACAAAAACTATATATCCACTCATCTCTTGATCAAAGAAGATAAGTAAGAGTTGTGAAGATAAGTAAAGCATAAAACCTAAAACAAACCCAACTAAAGGGTACAAAGAGATAGATTTTGACATTAGTGAATCTTTAAACTCAAAGTTTTTAGTTATAGGGATGATACTAAACATATTCCAAGTTATAAAAAAAGCGTTTATATAATCTCTCATTTTAATCTTTCTAAATTTTCTATTCTCTTAGGAAGTGAGACTTCACCTCGTTCCACCTCTCGTATGTTCTTTTTTCTGAAATTTTTATCCTATACTTATTTTGAGTTTTCGTTAGAAGTAATGTATCGTTCCACTTCTAAAGCAGCTTAGTCTAGCTTGTTCGGGAGTCAGATAATTACACTTTAAATTTGAGTG
>WFNF01000116.1 GCA_015488775.1 Helicobacteraceae bacterium | reverse complement strand
TATCTATATACAATTTATATGAATATTTTGTTAGATATATTGCTCAGAAGTAAAATATTTATGCTAATAAAAGTTATGAGTTTATATAGCTTTTAGCCTCTATGTCAAATAGAATGAAGATTTGTATATTCATATCTATCCCCAAGCTGGAGCTTGGGAATGATTATATATTTTAGTTCAACACCTTCTTAAAACCAAAAAAATCTTTATTTATGATTAGTGATGGGTTTTCAAAAAAAGCATCTGGGTGGATTTTTTTAACATTGCTTAGTGTAGATACTCCCACAACTAAGGCAAAGCTAAACAAAAAAACAATAAAAAGCATTATTTTAGAATGGTATAATCTTAAGAAAATCCTTAAAAATATTACACTTATGAATCTTACTATGAAAAGCGTTACTACAAAACTTAGAGTCTGTGCAATTAGTCCAAGAACATCGGTAAATGAGCTTATATTACTTATGTGTTTAGTAACCATTAGCAAGTAAATGACGATTAGAACCATGATGTTTATATCTTGCTTATATATGTTTCTTATAAATATAGCTAGGATTAAAGTTACTAATGAGAAGTTGATCAGATACATTGTGTATTGCCATTTAAAGATTAGTGCGAACATTGGTAGAGTAAGACTAAAAGTTAGTATGATAAAAAACACAATAGACCAAGTCATATCTGTATATATATTGTTATAATCAAGAGTTATATATGAGTCAAACATAAAGTATATGCTTAAAAAACTTATGAAAAACAGAACTACAAATGCAGATATATCTAGGTTTGTTATGCTTGAGTCTCTAATAGGGGAGAAACCCTCTTGTGGGTTGCTTAAAAGTAAATTTATGGTTTGAAAGATATCTATACTTTCATAAAATTGTTGAAAAACATATATGCCTATAAGCGAGAGTAAAATGAAAAATATATATTTTAATCTTAAAACAGTAACAATGGAACTAACATAAGTTTGAGCTACTAAAAACAAGTTAGTATAATAAAAACTAAGAGCGACTGCTAACATCCCAGCGAGTTGTATATATATCCAAACTAAAAAACCAACCTGATGTTCTAAAAGAAAAATAGACTTATAAAGTGCTATTGAGAACAGCACTATAACCAGTCCAAAGATAGGCAAAATCTGCATCAAAGAGGTGTTAAACTCTTTTTTAGCTACATAAAGACTTTTTAAAGCATATAAAGCCACTAAAGCAACACCTGCAAAACTCACATACTCATAATAAATAAAGTAAGTATAAAAATGCTCATTTATCTTAAAACTTGTAGTCATATATGCCACAAACATAAAAGCCAAGGGCATACCTATTAAAAAGTTAATAACTATAAGTACGAGTATGGCAATTGCTAACAACATCACAAAAAAGCCACCTTTTCTGTTTTCAGCCAGTTTAACAAAGCTGATATCACCAACATTGTAAGCATAAATAACTATAGCAATAACACTAACTATAAGAAAGATATAAAATAGTTTAAGAAACCTATGTGAAGTTTCAGCCTGAGTTGAGACATGATGATAAACATCAATATCGTCTTTATATAGTTCCATTAAGTGCCTTTTGAAAATTTTGCTTAACTTATCAATGTTGGTAAAGGTTTGTTTTGATTAAAAATATTTAAAATTTCAATACTATTGTCTTCTAAATTTACTTCATAATTTATAGTATGTTTTTATATATTAAATCTCTTACATTTTTATCATCAAAATATATTGATTGTCTATATTTGTAAGGAAAACTTGGAATATTTTTTATAAGTTTATCTAATTCTTTTTGAAAATTTCTACTAGCGCCAATCTTATCTTTAGCAATATTTTTCAAAACTATTAAAAGATTTATTTGAAATTTTCTTGAACGTATTATTGTCATATCGACTATTCAAGTTCTGAAAAAAAGTCCTCTATCTCTTTATTATAT
This sequence comes from Helicobacteraceae bacterium, assembly GCA_015488775.1. GTDB lineage: Bacteria > Campylobacterota > Campylobacteria > Campylobacterales > Sulfurimonadaceae > WFNF01. Next base: position 5,077 of record WFNF01000116.1, on the reverse strand, counting down.
TGTTCTTCTGATAACATATCTATTTTACCACTTTTAACGTCAGCTCTTATCTGCTGAAGCTCTATTTGTCTTTCATAAAAATAAGGATCCATTTCTAAGTTTTTATCTTTTGAAATAGTTATATTGGAGTGACTTTGTTTTACAAAATTCATAAATTGTTGCATGTAGCTATCTTGTATTTGTACTGATAAAGTTTGCATAAAAATCCTTCTATCTTGTATAAGAGTATCTCTAAGGTTTTTAGAGGTGCCCATAAACTAAATTATAACAAAATAGAAGTGATATTACAATCTTATATACAAACTAAACTTTAAAACTCATACTAAAAAAGTATCTCTGCTTAGTATCTATGTTTATGTCAGCTTTTAACTGAGCCTCACCAAGTGTTTTGATCAGAAGTGATCCTAAGTTCTCTTTTGTATCACTAAAACCAGAGCCATTATCTTCGTAGGTAAAACTATACTTTTTATCTTTTGTAAATTTTAGTTTTATTTTTGGTTTATCTACCTCTTTAAACGCATGTTTTATAGAGTTTGATAAAAGCTCATTTATGATCAAGCCTATAGATGTTACCGACTCTATATCTATATGTATATCTTTATTACACTCAACATCTATCTCTAAGTTTTCCATAAACTTTTCATACTCTTTACTTAAAGAGTACAGATACTCATATATATTTACCTGCCCTACCTCTTTTGTATCTTGTAGTTGCTCGTGTATTAATGAGATAGAGCGAATCCTTTTTATGGTTGAATCGACATAACTTTTTTGCTCATCACCTTTTGCACGAAGTTTTTGCAAAGTTAAGATACTGATGATAGCTTGTAGATTGTTTTTAACCCTGTGTGAAAGTTCTTTAAAAAGTAACTCATTTTGTTTTAGTTTTATAGCCACCTCTTTATGTTTGTATGTAAGTGCATACGAAAAAACGCTAGCTTCAAAAAGTATGCTAAACTCAAAAACATAAGTCAGGCTTGAAGAGATATCTAAAAAGTTAAAGTAGTTTAAAAGTGAGTAAACAACACTAAAAAAGACACCTACAAAACCTATAAAGTAAAACTTAGCATATAGATGTTTTTTAACAAAACCAAGATAAAAAGTACTTAATCCTATAAACAAACTAAGTAAAACCACATAAGTTGCACCAAAAGATTTAAGATAGATGTTTTCTATCTCAAACAAAGAACTTGCAAAGAAAAACATAGTTATATACTGAGTTTTAAAAAAATAATCATCAAATCTAGGTTCTAAAGATTTCAGATCTAAATAACTTCTAGTAAAAGAGACCAAGGTAAGTAGAGCCATAAAGAAAAAAGATATAGGTACACCATTTAAACTAAAGGTAAAACTGTTTTCCCAAAGATACCCAAAATGAGTAAGCACTAAAAAAAGTACAATCAGATGATACATAAAGTACTCAAAGTATGTGTTAGACTTGTTTATAAAGTAATATATAAAGTTATAAACTATCATCATAAAAAAAGCACCTATAAACAAAAGATTGTTTTGATTAAGTACACTTATATCTGAAGCTAAAAGTAGGTTTGTTGCTAGTAGTAATGTTAAGATTATCTTTAACATAAAATATCCTTTTTGTTGAGTACATAGTAGCTCAATTTTTAAAATAGTACATAAAAAAGGTGATAAAAAAGTTATGTTTTGATACACTTTGCTTTATGAAAATACTGATAATTGAAGATGACGCACTTATATCGCTCTTTTTAAAAGAGTGTTTAGAGGATTTGGGGCATGAGGTTGTAAACACCTTTGTAGATGCACAAAGTACTATAGAGTTTTTAAAAACTACATCTTGTGACTTGGCTTTTGTTGACATTGAGCTTAAGGGTGCTGTTGATGGTTTGCAACTATCAAAAACGCTAAAACAAAGGTTTAGCACACCCTCTTTGTTTGTAACATCTCATAAAGAGAGTGAAGTTATAAAAGAGGCTATGGATGTTTCACCACTAGGTTTTTTAATAAAGCCAGTTGAGCAAAGTGACATAGAAGCAGCACTTAGCGTAGCCATAAGACATATAAATATACCTCAAATGCAACCATCTACTAAAGAGGATGAACAACAAATAGGTGAGTACAGTTTCAACTTCACATACAAAACTCTAAAACATTCTGATCAAATCATAAAACTAAGTCAAAAAGAGATAATCTTACTTGGTTTGCTTTTTAAAAACTACAACAACACAGTAAGCATAGAGGAGATAGTAAGTAAAATCTGGGAAAATGAGAGTGTAAGTGATGAAACACTAAGACAACTTATATATAGAACAAGAAAAAAAATCACAGGCTTAAAAATCTCATCATCATCTAAAATTGGCTACTCAATTTCAAATGTGTGACACAAGATGTCACTTCTTTCTTATATAATTTCATTTTAGGGCACATCTAATTATATAAAAGGAAGTTTATTTGCTAATAAAAGAGATTAAGATAGATTATGATCAAAGTACAAAGGTTTTAAATATAAAAATAAATTCAGACATAAACACATTTTTATTACTAAAACCAAAACACCTAAACCTCATAACATCACATGTAGAAAACTTTTCAAATGAAATCCAACTTTTTGAGTATATAAACTCTTTGAAAAGTTTAAAAATCATAGATACCGTTTAAAATATATAATCAATAAGAAATAAAATCAATCCTATTGGTAGGCATAAAGCAGGTATAACAAGTATAACCCCACTAAAACAACCACTTTGACCTTTACAATCATACATCCACCCAAGTGATACAAGTAAACCTAGTGTACCAATACCTAAAAAAAACATTGAGATATACCAAAGCAGTCCAAAATAGAATGCGATATATATCAATATACTTGGTATTATCAAAGCTGGTAATATATCTTTTATAAAACTATTTTTTCTCATTTGATTACACTCCTTTTATCATCATCTCTTTCATACTCACATTGAAAAGTGGTATGTTCTATATCAAAATCATCATGCAGTTTTTTCTCTAAGCTCATTATAACTTTGTTTGAAAAAGATAAAGACACATCCTCTTTAAAATCAAGGTGTGCCTCAAGATGAACTCTATGATCACTTAACTTCCATATATGGATATGATGAACATTTTGAATCTCTTTTTCGTTTTCTATAGCTAAGATTACCTCATCTAAATCTATCTCTTGCGGTGTAAATTGCATTAAGATTGAGCCACTCTCTTTTAGAAGTCCTAAAGATGCCCATATAAGATAAAAAGCTATAATTAAACTTACAAGTGGATCAATCCAAAAAATGTTAAAGTAGTACATCAAAAGACCACCAAGAACAACTGCAACACTTGTCATAACATCTGTAAGTAGATGTAGATACGCTGCTTTTATGTTCATACTATCATCTGCATCATCTTTTATAAGCAATACACTAATAGCATTTAAAACTATACTTAAAACACCAAGAGCTATAACCCATACAGAGTTAATAGGTTCTGGATGATAAAACTTATGAAAAGACTCCAAAATTAAAAATATAGCTATACCAACAAGTACAGAAGAGTTAAAAAGTGTTGCTAAAATCTCTGCTCTTTTATAACCAAAAGTTTTTGTATGGCTTGAATCTTTAGAAGCTAAAAGATTAGCCCAGTAAGCTATAACTAAGGCTAAAACATCACTAAAGTTATGTACTGCGTCACTCAGAAGAGCTAAAGAGCCTGAGAGTAAACCACCAATGATTTGGGAGATGGTTATGATTAGATTTAAAACTATAGTTATAAATAAATTTTTTCCACTAAGTTCATGATGATGGTGATGTTCACTCATATTTTTCCTTTGTAAAACAAATTATAGTATAATTTCAAAAATTATTTACTTTTAAAAGGCATACAATGGCAACTTATGTATTTGGTCATACTAATCCCGATTCTGACTCTATAGTTGGAGCTATCTCTCTTTCTTACTTAAAAAACCAACTTGGTGAGGAGTGTATCCCTACTCGTCAAGGTGAGATATCTGCTGAAACTGAGTTTATCTTAAACAAATTTGGTGGGAAAAAACCTGAGCTTAAAACATCTTACGCTGGTGAAGATGTTTATATTATAGATTATTCAGATTATGGACAAGCTCCAAAAGATATAAAAGAGGCAACTATAAAAGGTATAGTTGATCATCATAAACTTGGAGATATTATAACTTCAACTCCACTAGAGTGTTGGATAAGACCTATTGGGTGTTCAAACACTATAGTTTATGAGATGTACAGATCTTTTGATGTTGAGATACCAAAAGATATAGCTGGTATGATGATGATGGCGATTTTAAGTGATACTGTTATCTTTAAGTCACCAACTTGTACAAAGGTTGACACAAAAGCTGTTAAAGAGTTAGCTGCTATAGCTGGTGTAGAGGACTACAAAGCCTTAGCTATGGAGATGTTTATAGTAAAATCTGCTGTTGATGGTTCAAGTGCAAGAGAGTTAAACACTAGAGATTACAAACCTTTTGATATGAACGGACATAAAGTTGGAGTAAATCAGTTAGAGATGATAGATATATCTGCACTAGATGATAGAAAAGCTGAACTTTTAGAAGATATGGCAAAGATGAAACAAGAGGATGGCTTACATACAGTTATAACTCTACTTACTGACATCATGAAAGAGGGTTCACAACTCTTAGTTGTAAGTGATGATACATCAAAAGTTGAAGACGCTTTCAAGATAAAACTAGAAAATTCTCAAGCTTGGCTAGATGGAGTACTAAGTCGTAAAAAGCAAATTATACCTTTTTTACAACCTCAGTTTTAATATAAACATATTCCTCTCTTCCACTTTTTTCACATAAGGAAGAGGGAAAATGAACTTATTTTAGAGCTGCCATTCACTGACATTAAGTTAAGAAAAAACTCTGAAAGTGAGGCTTCAGCCTCGCTCTTGTGTTGTAGCTGTTTTCAGGCGAGGCTAAAGCCCAATGCCATTTCCTTAAGCCTAAAAAGCCCATCAGATAGCACTTTTCTGACATGTAGGGTACTTATGCCTACACTTTCCATCTCGACTAAAAGAGCGATTAGGTTTAATGGGAGTAAGATTGCTACTTATTGTATCTAGCATATTA
>WFNF01000115.1 GCA_015488775.1 Helicobacteraceae bacterium | reverse complement strand
AGTGTCCTTGGCCACTAGACGAAAGGGTCAAGTAGTTTCTCACAATGTACAAATGGTGGGCATTACAAGACTCGAACTTGTGACATCTACCTTGTAAGGGTAGCGCTCTACCAACTGAGCTAAACGCCCATGAAATTACTATACTTAAGTTTGGCGACCCCTAAAGGATTTGAACCTATGTTCCTACCATGAAGTGATAGTGTCCTTGGCCACTAGACGAAAGGGTCAAGACTACAAAATAAATGGCGCGGCGGACGAGATTCGAACTCGCGACCCCCTGCGTGACAGGCAGGTATTCTAACCAACTGAACTACCGCCGCACCGTAAATATTATTTGTCAAGTACAAATATAAACTTATATATGGTGTCCTGTGATGGATTCGAACCATCGGCCACCTCATTAAAAGTGAGGTGCTCTACCAGCTGAGCTAACAGGACAAGCTGTCATAATTGCTTATGAGGACGGAATTATAGTCTGTTTTTATTTTAATGTCAAGAGATATTTAAAAGAATTTAAAAAAAAGTGTTTTTATCAAGTTCTAATAGGAGTTTTAAGGCATATAAAGCACTCTGTTCTTGGATATATATTCTATCTCCATTGAAGTTTAATTCTCTGCTTAAAACTTTTTCTTTAGATCTGGTGCTTATAAATACAGTTCCAACATCTTTGGACTCTGTAGCTCCACCTGGTCCTGCAATACCGCTAATACTAATGGCATAATCTGAGTATGATACATTTAAAACACCATCACTCATCTCTTCTACAACTTCGTATGATACAGCACCTTTTTCATCTAACGTCTCATCTTCAACTGCTAGCCAATTTGATTTTAGTTGATTTGAATAAGTTACTAATGAACCATCAAAAACTGCTGATGCACCTGAGTTTTGAGTAATCATATATGCTAAAAGTCCACCAGTACATGATTCAGCAAAGGATATTTTCTTTGATTTTTTTTGAAGAATACTAATTATGTATGCAGGGATATTTGTAGAAGCGATTAGAGATTTTGGCATTAATTGTTTTGAAGAATTAATAAAATGGGTTATATTACCAAATTTTTTTGATGTAATCTCTAACTCTATCCACTCAAAAGTTATTTGTGTAAATTGTAGTTTTACATCAGAACTTTGTGCTATTGGATTAAGTAAAGCTTTTGCATCATCTACTGTCTCATCAAATATTTGTACTTTTGCTTTGTTTTTATTGGCTTGTAAAAGTATTTTTGGTAACTCTTGCATCTCATTTACTTGAATTACATTTATGCTTGTATTGTTTTTTTCAAGAAGGTATGAATTTTTTTCATAGACGCTACAAGATGATGGAATTAAATTACCATCCTTTAAAACTTGATTATCTTCTGTAATTGTAGATATTAGTTTTCCAATAAGTGGAAAATTATTTTTAGATGTAACTATTAGTAATTTTATATTTTCATGAAATTTCTTTTCTAAAAATAAAAGTAACTCTTTGTCTGAATCTTGAAAGTATTCTATGTAGTCTATGTCATTAAAAGCAAGTTTACTTGTCCTAAGTATATAGTTATTTAAAATTTGATTTGTTTTAAATATATTTCCTACAAATATTATGTTGTTTTTCATATATATTATCCTTAATATTTCATCTTTATAAGACTTTAAAAGCATTATAGATATAATGCAAAACTTTTATAAAGCAGGTAGTGTTTTTATACTATCGGCAAAAATTTAATTATTGGTTGAAAATGGACTACAAAGATACTTTACTTTTACCTAAAACAAACTTCGCAATGCGTGGTAACTTAGCTCAAAATGAGCCTAAACGCTACAAAAAGTGGTTTGATAGCGACGTTTATTCTAAAATGAAAACTGCAAGAGAAGGTTGCGAAAGCTTTACTCTTCATGATGGACCTCCTTATGCAAATGGTCATATTCATATTGGCCATGCACTTAACAAGGTTCTTAAAGATATCATTGTTAAACAAAATTATTTTAATAATAAATCAGTTAGATTTACTCCAGGTTGGGACTGTCATGGTTTACCAATAGAGCAACAAGTTGAGAAAAAACTTGGCGGTAAAAAGAAAAAAGAGCTTTTAGAAAACTCTAAAGTTAGAAAGTTATGTAGAGAACATGCTGCAAAATTTGTTGATATACAAAAAGAGGAGTTTAAAACTCTTGGTATTATTGCAGATTGGGAAAACCCTTATGTAACTATGGACTATAAATTTGAAGCAAATATCTATAGAACTCTTTGTGAAGTTGCAAAAAATAATCTTTTAGTAGAGAGAAGTAAACCTGTTTATTGGTCTTGGGCTGAGAGAACCGCTTTAGCAGAAGCAGAGGTTGAGTATGAGGATAAAGAGTCTCACTCAATATATGTTGCCTTTGAATTAAGTGATGAAGCTAAAAAAGTTGCAGATATCACTTCTAAAGCTGCTTTAGTTATATGGACTACAACACCTTGGACTATCCCATCAAATACGGGTATTGCTTTAAATCCTGAAGAGAATTATGTTTTAACATCAGATGGCTATATAGTTGCACAAGCACTTTACACAGCGATGATTGAGCAAGAAGTTGTAAGAGGTGAGATAGTTAAAACTTTTAAATCAACTCTTCTTGAAAATCAAAAAGCAATAAATCCATTAAATGGTAGAGAGTCTAAAGTTATCTTAGGTGATCATGTTCTTATGGATAATGGTACTGGTTGTGTACATACTGCTCCTGGTCACGGTGAAGATGATTATAGAGTTGGATTAAACTACTCTTTAGAGGTTATTATGCCTGTTGATGAAACTGGATGTTTTGATCAAACTATAGTAAGTGAAAATCTTATACCTAATGCAGAAGATTTTGTTGGTAAACATATATTCAAATCTAATGATGCAATATTGGAATTAATTGGTGATGCTTTATTAAAAGAATCAAAATTTACACACTCTTATCCACATTGTTGGAGATCACATACTCCTCTAATATTTAGAGCAACACCTCAATGGTTTATATCTGTTGATGAAAAGTTTAAAGATAGTGATATAACTTTAAGAGATGTAGCCTTGGGTGAGATTAAAAAAACAAAATTTTATCCGCAGTGGGGTGAAAATCGTTTACGATCTATGGTTGAGAATAGACCAGATTGGTGTATATCACGTCAAAGAGATTGGGGCGTACCTATTGCATTTTTTAGAGTTAAAGAGACTGGTAAAGTTATTTTTGATGAAAAAGTTTTAAACTATACTGCTATGATTTTTGAGATGAGAGGTAGTGATGCTTGGTACTCTATGAGTAACGAAGAGCTTCTTTACCCAGGTTCTGGATATAAAGCAGATGAAGTTGAAAAAGTTACAGATATCTTAGATGTTTGGTTTGATTCTGGTTCAACTTGGTACTCAGTTCTAAAATCTCGTAATTATGATGCTGGTAAATATCAAGCAGATTTATATGTTGAGGGTTCTGATCAACATCGTGGTTGGTTTCAAAGTTCAATGTTCTTAAGTAGTGCTGTTGAAAAACAAGCACCATATAAAGCACTTTTAACTCATGGTTTCACTGTTGATTCTAAGGGTGAAAAAATGTCAAAATCTAAGGGTAATGTTGTTGCACCTGAAAAAGTTGTAAAACAATATGGTTCAGAGATTTTAAGACTATGGGTTTCTTTAAGTGATTATCAAGGTGATTTAAAAATATCTGATGATATCTTAAAACAAACAGCAGAACAATACAGAAAACTTAGAAATACTTTTAGAATTATGCTTGCAAATATAGATGATTTAGAAAGCTTACTTCCTGTTGAAGAGATGAGTGAGTTAGATAAGTGGATTTTATCTAAGGCACAAATTATTTTTGATGAGGCACATAAATCATTTAATGAATACAATTTTGTTCATGCAATGTCTTTGATCAATAACTTTATAGTAAATGAACTTAGTGGTATATATATTGATGTTACTAAAGATAGACTTTATTGTGACGCAATGGACTCATCACATAGACGCTCATCTCAAAGTGCAATGACAATGATTACAAAAGCTATGTTACTTCTAATCGCACCTATACTTACATATACTGCTGATGAGATTATAGAAAATGCTCCAACTCTTATAAAGGGTGACGCATCTGATATATTTGCTATGAGTTATGAAGCTTTAGAAGTAGTTGATAGTAATTTTGATGAAGAATACTTTAAAAATGCTAGAACAGCTTTTTCTGAGCAAGTTGATAAACTTAAAAAAGAGAAAATTATTAAAGCTACTCTTGAGCTTGAGATAAAAACATCTTCATCTAAAATAAAAGATTTTGGTTTTAATGAAGCTGAAGATTGGTTTGTTGTTTCAGGTGTAAGTGATACAAACAATAATGAAGTTGTGGCATCTTTTAAAGTTGATGATGATAGTTTTGATATTGTATTGTCTACAAATGAAAAATGTCCTAGATGTTGGAAACAAAATGTTAGTGAAGTTGATCAACTTTGTAAAAGATGTGAGGGTGTAGTAGCATAATGGATTTTACACAAGAGGTTCCTCTTAGCTTTACATTTTTAAGTATTGCTCTAATATTTGTGATTATTGGTCTTGGTATACTTGGTGTTAAAATTTCAAAAAGAAAATTAAAAGAAGAGGGGAAATAACTTGGTAACTTTAAAAGAAGCACTTGCTTTAGATGAGTCTGCATTAGAGGCTTTAAGAGAAGAGATAAAAACTAATGTTGCAAACGATAAAGAGTTAAACGCTTATATTGATCTTTCTCAAAGTGGTAGTGGTATACCTATTGCTATTAAAGATAATATTCAAGTAAAAGGGTGGAGTGTAACATCTGCATCAAAGATTCTTCAAGGTTATATTGCTCCTTATAATGCAAGCGTAATTGAAAAACTTGAAAAAGCAAACTTAAGCCCATTTGGTAGAACAAATATGGATGAGTTTGCAATGGGTTCAACTACTGAGAGTTCATGTTATGGACCAACACTTAATCCACTAAAAAGAGATTGTGTTCCTGGTGGAAGTTCTGGTGGTAGCGCTGCTGTTGTGGCTGCTGGCATCGCTGTGGCTGCACTTGGTAGTGATACTGGTGGAAGTATTCGTCAGCCTGCTGCTTATTGTGGTGTTGTTGGGATGAAGCCTACTTATGGAAGAGTTTCACGTTATGGTTTAGGTGCTTACGCTTCATCTCTTGATCAGATAGGGCCTATAACTCAAAATGTTGAAGATGCTGCTATTTTACTTGATATTATAAGTGGAAGTGATGAAAAAGATTCAACTTGTGCTTCTTTAGAACCTACTGCCATAGCTAAAAATATAGATAGTGATAGAAAACTTACTATAGCAATTATCCCTGATTTTATTAAAGATGCAAGTGATGATGTAAAAGTTGCTTATACAAAAGCTATAGATACTTTAAAAAGTGCAGGGCATACTATAGTTGAAAAAGCTATGATGGATCCAAAGTTTGACATATCTGCATACTATGTTACTGCAACTGCTGAAGCTACAACTAACCTTGCTAGATATGATGGTGTTAGGTATGGAACTAGAGTTGAAGATGGTTCTTTAGTAAATAGCTATTTTAAAACTCGTAGTGAGGGTTTTGGTGATGAGGTAAAAAGAAGAATTTTACTTGGTAACTTTGTACTTTCAAGTGGATACTATGATGCTTACTATGTTAAAGCACAAAAAGTAAGAACTTTGATTAAAGCAGAATATAATAAACTTTTTAACGAAGTTGATCTTATTTTATCTCCTGTTGCACCAAGTGTAGCACCAAAGCAAGGTGAGATGGAAGATCCTATGGCTATGTATCTAAGTGATATATATACTATTAGCGTTAATCTTGCTGGATTACCTGCAATCTCACTACCAATTATGAAAAACAAAGACGGACTTAGCGTAGGTTTACAACTTATTGCTAATGCTTATGAGGAGCAGACACTATTTGATGGTGCTAGCTCATTAGAAAAATCATTATAAAGGAAAAAATATGAATATTCGTAAACGCGCACTAACTTTTGAAGATGTACTTTTAGTACCACAGTACTCAGAGGTTCTACCTAAAGAGGTTGAATTAAAAACAATGTTAACTAAAAATATCTCTTTGAATATTCCTATGGTTTCGGCTGCAATGGATACTGTTACTGAATATAGAGCTGCTATTGCTATGGCTAGACTTGGTGGTATAGGTATTATCCATAAAAATATGGATATTGAAACTCAAGCTAAACAAGTTAAAAAAGTGAAAAAAAGTGAAAGTGGTATTATCATTGATCCTATTTTTGTTCATCCTGATGCTACTTTAGCTGACGCTGAAGAGCTTATGAGTGAGTATAGAATTTCAGGTGTTCCTGTTGTTGATGGTCATAATAAACTTTTAGGTATTTTAACAAATCGTGATATGAGATTTGAGAAAGACTTAAGAAAAAAAGCTAGTGAAGTGATGACTAAGATGCCTCTTGTAACTGCAAGTGCAGGTATTTCTTTAGATGATGCAGGTGATATAATGCATCAACACAAAATAGAAAAACTTCCAATTATTGATGAGGAAGGTTTTTTAAAAGGTCTTATTACGATAAAAGATATTAGAAAGCGTATTGAATACCCAAATGCTAATAAAGATGATTTTGGACGTTTACGTGTAGGCGCTGCAATTGGTGTTGGACAAATGGATAGAGCTAAGGCTTTAGTTGACGCTGGTGTAGATGTTTTAGTTATAGATTCTGCTCATGGGCACTCTAAGGGTATTATGGATTCTGTTAAGGCTATTAAGGCTGAGCTTGAGGTTGATATAATCGCTGGAAATGTTGCAACTGCTGAAGCAGTTGAAGCTTTAATTAAAGCTGGTGCAGACGCTGTTAAAGTTGGAATTGGTCCTGGTTCTATTTGTACAACTAGAATAGTAGCAGGTGTTGGTGTTCCTCAAATATCTGCTATAGATGAGTGTGCAAGTGCTGGGCGTAAACATGGAGTACCTATTATAGCTGATGGTGGTATAAAATACTCAGGTGAAATTGCTAAGGCATTAGCTGTTGGTGCTTCTAGTGTTATGGCTGGATCTTTACTTGCAGGTACTGAAGAATCACCAGGGGAGCTTATAAACTATCAAGGTCGTCAATACAAATCTTATAGAGGTATGGGATCACTTGGTGCTATGAGTAAGGGAAGTACAGATAGATATTTTCAAGAGGGAACTGCTGCTGATAAATTAGTTCCAGAGGGGATTGAGGGCCGTGTACCATTTAGAGGTTCTATTGCAGGAATTGTTCACCAGATGATGGGTGGACTTAGATCTTCTATGGGTTATTGTGGTAGTAAAGATATTAAAGTTTTCTGGGATAAGGCTGAATTTGTTGAGATTACATCTGCTGGACTTAAAGAGTCTCATGTTCATGATGTGCAAATTACTGCTGAAGCTCCAAATTACCACGTTTAATTAGAGATTGTATGAAAAAAAAAGATATAAGGTATGCTGGTTTTTGGGTTAGATTTATAGCCTCTTTGCTAGATACTATTATCTTAGCATTGCCTTTGGGTGTTGTTATATACTTTCTAAGTGATGGTGCTTGGTTTGATTTTTCTGCTTACTCAAATCAATTAAGTGCCGCGTTAGCTGGAGACGTTGAAAGAGCTTTATCTAACCCTGTAAGAACATCATTTACTTGGGAGATGATTTTTGAAGTTTTATCTTTTGTAACTATTATACTTTTTTGGAAAAGATTTAAGGGTGCAACACCTGGAAAAAGTATAATGAAAATTAAGATTGTGGATGCTAAAACTTTAGGTGAGATAAGCAATAGTGCTGCAATTACACGTTCATTAGGTTACATTGTTTCTATGTTTACTTTAATGATAGGCTTTTTAATGGTAGGTTTTAGAGATGATAAAAGAGGCTTGCACGATTTAATGGCAGATACGATTGTTATATATGAGGATTAGGTAATAGAAACTTTAAATATTAAAACTTTTACTGAACACTTTACAAACCCACTATATTTAGAGAGTGGGCGTATATTAGAGCCGTATGATATTGTGTATGAAACTTATGGTAAGTTAAACGAGCAAAAAGATAATGTTATTGTCTTAACTCACGCTCTTACTGGTTCTCATCACGCAGCTGGTTTTTACGCAGATGAAAGAAAAGCTGGTTGGTGGGATGATCTTGTAGGTAGTGGTAAAGCTGTTGATACAGATAAATATTTTGTTATATCTACAAATGTTATAGGCTCATGTTTTGGCTCAACTGGCCCCATTTCTAAGATGTACCCTTACGATAGTGAGTATAGATATAAATTTCCAGTTGTAAGCATTAAAGATATGGTAAAAGCACAAAGAATACTTTTTGATAAACTAGGTATAAATAGAGTGGAAGCCATTATTGGTGGTTCTATGGGTGGTATGCAAGCTTTGCAATTTGGAGTGTCTTTCCCACATTTTGCTAAAAAAATCATAGCATTAGCTACAACTTCTCAAACTCAACCATGGGCTATAGCTTTTAATAAAATAGCTCAAGAAGCTATTTTAAATGACAAAGATTTTAAAAATGGGTATTATGATAGTGAGTATATAAAAGAGCATGGTTTAAGTGGTATGGCTGTTGGTCGTATGGCTGGACATATAAGCTTTTTGTCTCATGATTCTATGAGAAGAAAATTTGGTAGAGAGTATAAAAAAGATGATGGTTTATTTGAACTTTTTGGTAAGTTTCAAGTTGAGTCATATTTAGAGTACAATGGTATAAATTTTACAAAATGGTTTGATCCACTATCTTATCTTTATATTACTAAGGCAATAAATATTTTTGATTTAAGTCGTGGTTATGACAATATTAAAAATGCACTTGTTAGAATAGTAAGTGAGTTACACCTTATATCATTTAGAAGTGATATGTTATTTCGCCCATCTGAGATGAAAGAGATTGCAGACTCTTTAACATCTTTAGGAAAAAGTAATCATAGATATCTTGAGATTGATAGTGATTATGGACATGATGCTTTCTTGGTGGAAGTAGATAAATTTGAAGATTATATTAGGAGTGTATTAGATGGCGAAAAAAGTTAATTTTGAAGATAAAATCGATGGTGCAAAAAAACTTTTAGAGAAGTTGTCTTTGCAAGATATCCCACTTGATGAAAGCATAAAAGCTTATGAAGATGGGATGAAAGAGTTAAAGGCAGCTCAAAAAATTTTAGAAGATGCTACCTTACAAATTGAAGAGATTAAAAAGTCATGAATATTGCGCTTCTACAACTACCTGCTCTTGGTATGAGTAGTTCAAGACTTGATTATTATATTAGTGCTGCTTCTTCTAAAAATGTAAAACTTGTAGTTTTAGGTGAATATGTTTTAAACCCATTTTTTAAAGAGTTAGAAACACTTAGTATCTCAATGATAAAAGAGCAATCTGCACATCAAATAAATGTACTTAAAAATATGGCTAAGAAATACAATATATTTATAGTAGCTTCTGTTGTAATAGTTAAAAAATCAAAGCCTTATAAAGTAATAGCTAAAGTTGCACCAACATCTATATCTTACTATGAACAACAAGCACTTATAAACTATGATCATTGGAATGAAGAGAAGTTTTTTGCAAATGATACAGGTATGTTTAGTTCTGGACTTGTGTTTAAAGTTGGAAAGTTTAAGTTTGCAGTTATGAGTGGGTTTGAGCTACATTTTGATGATATTTGGCTTCAAACAAGTAGAAAAAATGTTGATGCAGTTCTAATCCCAAGTGTTTCAACTTTTGGTTCACACAATAGATGGAGAGAACTACTTAAGATAAGAGCATTTACTCATAATGTTTATGTTGCAAGAGCAAACAGAGTAGGTGAGTATAAAGATGGTAAATACTCTTGGCAGTTTTATGGTGATTCTATGGTTAGTGATCCTAATGGTGAGATTGTTGCATCTTTAAAAGACACAGAAGAGCTTTTAATTTTTAAAATAGATAAAAAAGTATTAAAAGATTCACGCGATAGTTGGAAGTTTACTGAGGCTATTAAAAATAGATGATAAAAATAATTTTACTTTTTTGTTTATCTTTTAATCTTTTATACTCTTTAACTTTAGATGAAGATAAAAAGTATTCATTTAATAATGAGATTCAATATGTTGAAGATAAAGATAATAATTTGGAGTTCAATAATCTAAAAAACCTTAAATACTCAAACAATAATATTATAAATTTTGGTATTGTTGACTCAGCTTATTGGTTTGTTTTAGATGTAAATTTAACTCAAAATGCAAAAAAGAAAGATTGGTATCTTAAGATTGAATACCCATTACTTGATAAAGTAGATATCTATATATCTGATCAGAATAATACTCTTCATTATGTAGATGGAGATATGATAGATGCATCTAAAAAACAGTTTAAAAACAAAGATATACTTTTTAAATTAAATTTTTCTGATTCATCTGCTCAACAAATTGTGTTAAAAGTCAAAACAAGTGGTTCATTACAATTGCCTTGTTATATTATGGATTCAACTACACTTATGGAAGACTCAGCAATTAGTTATATTATGCAAGGTTTTTATTTTGGTATATTATTTATTATAATTTTTTATAATCTTGTTCTATACTACAAAACTTTAGAAAAACAATATATCTTTTACATCTCTTTTGTATTTAGTTTTTCTTTGTGGCAACTTCTTTTAAATGGTATTGGTAGTACTTATATATGGAGTGACTTTGAAATTATAACTCAGTATGGTGCTTTGTACTTTATGCAATTTTCTATAATTTTTTCTGTACTATTTAGTAAATACTTTTTAGATATTTCAAACAATATGAAGAGTATTGAAAAATATATAGATATGTATGTTGTTCTAAATTTATTTATATTTGTTTTAATATTTTTACTTGAATATAAATATATGGTTCAGATAATTATCTTTATTTCGTTTATAACAATGTTGGTTATATTTATTTTGGGTGTAGCTAGATATATGCAAGGTGAAAAAGCTGCATTATATTTTTCATTAGGTTGGTTGTCTTTTTTACTTGCTAACTTACTTTTTTCTTTGCATAAATTTGGTCTTATTGATGGTTTTGATATATTGACTAGTGCACAACAAATTGGTTCAGCTTTTGAGATGATATTTTTATCTTGGTCTATATCATATAAATTGGCTGAGAGTAAAAAAATGTACTTAGAAAAGATTGAAAACAATAATGTGGTTTTAAAAGATGAGATTGAATCTGCAATAAACGACGCAAGAGCAAAAGATGATATGATAATCTCACAATCTAGGTTAGCTGCACTTGGTGAGATGATAGAGCAAATTGCTCATCAATGGAGACAACCTTTAAACACTATCTCTTTGTTAAATCAAGATATATATTTTAAATCTCAACTTTCCACTTTAAAAACTGAAGATATAGAAAAACTTCATACTAAAGTAGATGAAAGTGTAGCTTATATGTCAAATACTATTAATGATTTAAGAGAGTATCATCTTGGTGATACTGCTCAAGTTCCTGTAGCTATTGAAGATGTTATTCGAGTATCTATATCTTTAAATGAAGCAGTTTTAAAGTTTTCAAATATACTAGTAAAATGTGAGTGTGGTGAAACAAATTTAATATCTGCAAATAAAAACGAGTTAGTTCAAGTTTTTATGAATATAATTAAAAATTCTATTGATGCGATAAAATCAAATGATATTAAAAAACCAATTATCTCTATATCCTCTCATCTTATTGATAAAGAGATATTTATAGAGATAGAGGATAATGCTGGTGGAATTGATGATAAGATTATGCATAAAATTTTTGACTCTTACTTTTCAACTAAAAAAGCTGAATTTGGTAGTGGAATAGGGCTTTATATGTCAAAGTCAATAATAGAGCGAAATGCAGATGGTGAGATAGATGTTGAAAATACTGAGCATGGTGCAAAGTTTACAATAAAATTTAAAAGTTTATAAGGATACTAAAATGTTAAAATACTTTCATAGACAGGTTCAACTTTGGGGTGAGGATACTCAAAAATCTTTACAAAATAAAAAAGTTGCTATTATTGGTTGTGGTGGACTTGGTTCATCTTTAGCTTACGCACTTGGTGCAAGTGGTATAGGTGAGTTTCATTTAGTAGATTTTGATGAGGTGAGTGTTCACAATATCCATAGACAAATTGCTTTTAAAGTTGGTGATGAGGGTAAAAATAAAGCTGAAATTAATGCTAAAAATATAGAAGATAGATGTCCATATACAAAGGCTATAGCTTATGATATGGATTTTAAAACTTGGAGTGAAAAAGGGATTGAGGTTGATCTAATTATAGATGCTACAGATAATCTTTTTACAAGAGCTGAGATAAACACCTATGCTAAAAGCATAAATGCTAAATGGATTTATGGAAGTGTAGAGGCTTTTCATGGTCAAGTGTGCTTTTTTGATCAATCATCTTTTGAGGATGTATTTAAGATAAGTGCTAAAACGCCAGCAGGTATAGCAGCACCTATAGTGATGCATATAGCTTCTCTTCAAGCAAATTTAGCTCTAAGGTATTTAGCTGGTTATAGTGTTGTTAAAGATAAACTTTATTATTTATATTTTAATGATGATGGGGAGTTAGTAACTCAAAAGTTTAATCTTCCAAAAGTTTAATCTTTTAGTTCAAAGTGATTAAAGACACCCTCTACAGCTACTGCACTTTTATATTTTGTTGCAGTAAATATAATATTTTTAGTATTTATATCGCAAATAGCTATACGGTAGGCAGCTCCCATTGAGGGTTCAACTATACATATTATTTTATTTTTTATAGCTCTTGTAGAGTGTATCTCACCTTGAAGTTTATAAAAAAAATATTTTGGGTAACTCAGTGGTGTTATCTCAACAATATCAACACTTCTTGGATCTTCTAAAGTGTTAACTATGATTTGAGCATCATCAAATGAGTCAAACTGTACACACCAATCATCAAAATATTTATTAAACTTCTCTAAGTCCTCATCTAAAAAACCACCTGCTGGTGATTGTAAAGCAAAAATCGCCATATATCAACTTTAAATTTTTTGAAATTTTAGCATAACTTTTCAGAAACTAATTTATAAGTCTATTATATAATACAATTATGTTTATATTAAATACTGGTGGAACCTTTAACAAACGATACAACCCATTAAATGGTGAGCTTGAAATCCCTTTTGATAATCTTGCCTTAGAGGATATCTTTAGTTCATTCTCTTACGATGTTGAAATAGCAGGAGTAGTGTATAAAGACTCTTTAGAGATGAATTTAGATGATAGAAAGATGATAAGTTCTATCATAGCTCATAATGATGAAAAAGAGGTTCTACTTGTTCATGGGACTGATACTATGGATATTACAGCTACCTTTTTAGATACCATTTTTGATGATAAGGTTATTGTTATAACTGGGAGTATGATTCCTTATAGTATTGATCAAAGAGAAGCAACTTGTAATCTTGCTATGGCATACGGATTTTTACAAAAAGAGCATGACTTTGGTGTATATATCTGTATGAGTGGTTATATAAAAAAATATGATGAATTAGTTAAAAATAGAGAGTTAGGAAGGTTTGAACTTGCAAAAACAATGTAGTCACTGTCATCTTGAATTTGAGGAAGATGTTTTAATAAAAGATGAAGAGTTACTGTTTTGTTGCAAGGGTTGTCAAGGGATATATCACCTACTTAAAGATAGTGACTTAGATAGTTTTTATGATAAAGTTGGAAATAAAGCATTATCTGCGCCTAAAAACCAGTTTGAAGATAGCTCAAACTTCGATTCAAATGCTTTTTATGATAAGTTTGTAAAAAAAGATAAAGATGGATTTAGTGAGGTTGCTCTTGTTATAGAGGGAATACATTGTAGTGCTTGTGTGTGGCTAAATGAAAAAGCTCTTTATAAAATGGAGGGTGTTGTTGATGTTCATATAAACTACACAAACAACAAAGCTTTTATAACTTGGGCAGATGATATTGTAAAACTTTCACAGATTATAGATATGATAAGAAGCATAGGTTATGACGCTTTTCCTTACGATAAAGCTCTTCAGGAGAGTGGTGTAAACTCTTTAAGAAAAGAGTATTATCTAAAAATGGCCGTTGCTACATTTTCATCTATGAATATTATGTGGATAGCAGTAGCTCAATATGCTGGTTACTTTAGTGGGATAGAACAAAACATTAAAAATATACTAAATGTTGCAGAGTGGGTTTTAGCTACTCCTGTTCTATTTTATAGTGGTAGTATATTTTTTAGGGGTGCTTACTTTGGTATAAAAAACAAAGTGGTAAATATGGATATATTAGTTGCTACTGGAGCATCTCTTACTTATATTTATTCTATATATATAACTTTTATGGAACATGGGGAAGCTTATTTTGATTCTGTTTCTATGATTATAACATTTGTTTTACTTGGTAAATTTTTAGAAGTTTTAAGTAAAAAAAATGCTGCTGATACTCTTGATATTCTTAGTAAACATATACCAATTGAGGTCAATGTAGTTGATGGAGATGACATTTTTTCTAAAAAGGTTGAAGATGTTGAAGAGGGTGAGGTTATCTCTATAAAAGTTGGTGAAAGAGTTGCCATAGATGGAGTTGTAGTCGAGGGTGAGGGTAGCTTTGATGAATCTAGTTTAACTGGGGAATCAACTCCTATATATAAAAGTCTAGGTAAATCATTGATCAGTGGAACTACTAGTGTTGATGCTATACTTAAGTATAAAACAACAAAAGACTTTTCAAACTCAACTATTTCAAATCTTATTACTCTTCTTGAAAAATCTATGAAAAATAGACCTAAAATTGAGATTTTAGCAAACCGTTTAAGTGAACATTTTTCAAGTGCTATTTTGATTTTTTCATTTTTAACTTTTTTAGTTTGGTTTTTTTGGCCACATAATTTTGAAACATCTTTTATGGTTGCGATATCTGTTATAGTTATAGCTTGTCCTTGTGCTTTAGCTTTGGCTACACCAGTTGCAACTTTAGTTGGTTTATCTTTAGGAGCTAAAAGAGGTATCTTGTTTAAAGAGGCATCAAATTTAGAAAGTATGGCAAAAGCTACAACATTACTTTTAGATAAAACAGGAACTATAACAAATGGAAATATGGAGGTTATAGACTCACCTTCTCTTTCAAGTGGGTATAAAGAGATACTTTTTTCTATGGTTTCTAACTCAACACACCCAGTTTCAAATGGGATAAAAAATTATTTACTTAATGATAATCTCAACTTACAAGTTTTAAATATAGATAATATTAAAGAGGTTAAAGCAAGAGGCATAGAATTAGAGTTAGATGGTGTTAAATATATTGGTGGAAGTTCAGTTTATATGAACGAAAATGGTATAAAAACTTCAGTTGATACTCATTTTACAAGTTTTTATTTTGCAAAAAATGATGAACTTTTGGCTGAGTTTAAACTACAAGATACACCAAAAAAAGATGCTAAATTATATATAGATAAAATTAAGAAACTTGGTATAAAAACTGTAATGTTATCAGGGGATAATAGTTCAGTTGTTGAGTATATAGCTGATGAGGTTGGCATAGATGAAGCTTACTCAAACTTAACTCCTCAAGATAAAGAGGAGTATGTTAAAAAACTTCAAAAAAATGGTGAAATAGTAGTTATGGTAGGAGATGGTGTAAATGATATATTAGCCTTAGGTTTAAGTGATATCTCTATAGCTATGGGAAGTGGTAGTGATATAGCAATAGATGTAAGTGATACCATACTCTTAAATGACTCTCTACAAGCTTTATATGAATCGTTTAAGATATCTAAAACTACATTTAAACTGATCAAACAAAACTTGGCTTTATCTTTATTGTATAACGCTATAACTATACCACTTGCAATGGCTGGTTTCATCATACCTCTTATAGCTGCTATATCTATGAGTGTAAGCTCACTTTTAGTAGTAGCAAACTCAATGAGAATAAGATATACTTGGAATAAAAAAGGATAAAAATTATGGACGGATGGGTAATAGCTATGATGCTTGGAGCATCACTTTTTCTTGGAGCAATAGCTCTATTTGCTTTTATGTGGGGCATAAAAAATGGACAATTTGATGATGAATCAAAAATGATGAGTGCTATGATGTATGATGATGAAAAAGAGTTAAACGCAAGAGCAGATGCTGATAAAAAAAAGGAAGAGTTAAAAAAGAGAAACTATAAGCCAGAGTGATAAGTATTTTATAAAAACTCTAAGGTGTAATTTTTACACTCTTAGTAGTTTTAACCCAAATTATTATTTAACTTTTAGTAGTTCTAGTTGAAAAACTAGTGTTGAGTTTGGAGTTATAAGTTGTCCTGCACCTTGCTCACCATAAGCTAAATCACTTGGAATATATAGCTCCCATTTTGCTCCCTCTTTCATTAGTTGAAGTGCTTCAGTCCAACCTTTGATTACACCATTAACAGGAAAAGACACACTTTTACCTCTTTCATAAGAGCTATCAAAAACTCTACCATCAATCAAAGTACCTTTATAGTTTGTCTCAACAGTGTCAGTTGCTTTAGGAGTTTTACCAGTACCTTTGGTGATTATTTTATATTGTAATCCACTTGGAAGTGTTACCACACCATCTTTTTTTGTATTATCAGCTAAAAAAGTCTCACCTTTTAGTTTGTTTGACATAGCAGTTTTTTTCATCTCTTCCATAGCTTTTGCTTGAGCTTTTGCACCGAACTCTTGCATAGTCTTTTTCATCTCTTCTTTTGAAAGTTTAGAATCTTTTTTTGCTAAAGCATCTTCTAAACCAAGTAATAAAGCCTTAGTATTAATCATATCAGCTTGTTTTGTAACTTGTTCACCAATATTACGACCAAAAGCATAACCAGCTTTATCTTTAAGAGTTGTAAGTGTAAGAGTTTTTTCTTCAACTTTTTTATTATCATTACAAGAGGTAAAACCTAGTGCTAAAATTCCAGCAGTTAGAATTGAAAGTGTGATTTTTGTATTTAACATTAATATTTATCCTTAATTAATTTTAAGTAGTTTACTTTATTAAAGATAATACTAAATAAATATTCATAGACTATGCCCTAAAAGTCTTTAGATATTTAAATTTTCATTAAAATTTTATCCAACAATGATGCTGATAATAATCTTTTGAGTGTTCCTAGTAGGTATGTTGCTTCTGTATTGTAATAACGTGCTTTAGGTTTTTTAGATTCTAAAGCATGTTTTATGTTTTTTATAACAACTTTTGAACTTCTAGTAAATGGGTCTTTCTCTTTTTTAGTTTCATGTCCAAGTAGATCCTTATTGTACTCATCTCTAAATACTGTATCTTGTTTATGTATGTACTGATAGTACTTTTTTGTAGCATTTTTTCTAAAATCTGATGTAACAGGTCCTGTATTTATACTACTTACAAATATATTTGTATCCATTAACTCTAATCTTAAAGTATCACAGTGCCCCTCTATCGCATATTTACTAGAGTTATAAGCTCCTCTGAATTTTAGAGATATAATACCAAGAACAGAAGAGTGTTGCATTATGCGACCATAACCTTGTTTTCTCATAATTGGTATAACTTGAGTGGTAAGTTCATGTAAACCAAATAGATTTGTTTCAAACTGCTCACGTAAAGCTTGTGTTGGAACATCCTCTAAAGCTCCTGGTTGTCCAAATCCTGCATTATTAAAAAGAGCATATAAAGTTCCATTGGTAATCTCTAATATCTCTTCTAAAGCTTTAGTTATAGTCTCTTTTTTAGTCACATCAATATAAAAAGCTTCAAAACCTTTTTCTTTAAGTATTTGAACATCTTTTAAATCTCTTGCACTTGCAAAAACTCTATATCCATCATCTTTGAGTTTTAATGCAGTATCGAGTCCTATTCCACTTGAACAGCCCGTTATAAGTATAGTTTTAGTATCCATTATTTACGAAAATCCGGACTTGAATTTACAAAATGTTCTGCTTCATATAGGTCTGAATCACTGTGGCCTTCCATAGTCATAGCATTTTTTATACTATCTTTTGTTACCCAAACCATTTTATGATGATGTGTCTTTAAAGCTAAAGACTTATGTGTAGATTTTGATTTTAACTCTGTTTCACCATAACAAGTACAAAAGTATGTTTTATTATCTTTAACTAATGTGTAAGTTCCCGTTCCTCTTATACCTGCAGTCATGTTTTTAGTTTCTATTGAATGTTTACCATCTCCATTAAACACAGCAACTACACCTCCATCTATAACCTCTAAAACTTTTTGTGTATTAGTTTTTTTAAGTGTAAATTTACTTTTACCTTTTGCTATAAAAGCATCTTTACCTATATTAAATTTTATTTTTGAATTTTTACTTGTTTGTACTATGTCACCACTTGTGATTTTACTTGTTTTAGTTATAGGTTTTCCATTAACTTTAACATCCCCTTCAAAATATATATTTTGATCAGCAATAGCTAAAAATGAGAAAGTTGAGAATAATATTAATTTTTTAAGCATTATTTTCCTAGTTATTATTATATCATAAGTTAATGTTTAACAAGACTATACTCTTTTTTAATTATTTCTACTATTTTTATTATTTTGTTAGGAAGTTTTGGGGTAGAATATACGTCTAAATTATTGGAAGATAGTTTTAATGTAAAGTTTTTAGATACTGTAAAAGTAAAAGGTAAATATGAAGAGGTTGAAATTTATAGTGTTCACTATTAAAATGAATAATTTTACAATCCAAAAGAAGATAAGATATATTTTTGTACGCTTAATATATAGCTTTATTATTACAATTTTTTATTGTATGCCTATAAACGCAGATATTGTACAAAAACTGCAAAAAAAATCTGAAATATATGTTCTTTTTTCATCTAAAGATAAACTTTCAAAAGAATTACTTCCATGTGTAGGTTTATCATATAAAACAGATAAAACAGATATTTGTAAACAAAATGGTGTTTTTATCAGTATTCCATCTAAATATGAGTATAGAAACTTTCATATATTGGCTTATATTAATATTAACTCAGGTTATAGGGATGAGGATATCTCTATACATCTACAAAAGAAGGATGGATTATATAGTAAATCATCATTATTTTTGTCTAAAGAAAGTAAAATATATTTAAAAAATGATAAAAATATATCAAAAACTAGAATCAAAAAAATGCGTAGTTTTAGATTAATAGATTTGTTTCCTAAATTGCCAAAAGATGGTTTATATGATTTGTATTTCACATATAAGGGTAAAAAATCAAATACAGTTACGATAGATATTAGTATTTTAGAATTTTATAGAAAAGAACCCTTGTATGATAAAAATGGAAATATTGACAACAGCCCTATATTGAACTTAATTAGTACAAGTAAACTAATTAGCTATCAAAATGGATGTGATTTTAAAAATTTAAGTGGAGTGCGAAGGAATAAATGCTATTTTAACCCGATTATTGGAAATAAAAGAATAAGTATAAGGAAATTAGGTGTTTTTATTAACATTCCTAAAACTTATAGTAGTTTTGATTTTTCTATTTTTGCAAAAATAAATGTGGACTATAATTATAAAGATGATGACATTGTTTTATACTTGAAATCTAAAGATGGCTCTTTTAATGAAAGTAAAGTTTTTTATACTGTAAATAAAATAAGTGGAGATTATAGGGATATAACAAAATTTAAGGATGGAAAAGTTTATTTATATCAAAAAAAGAGAAAGTATCTAAATAGAGAAATACAAAAGCTATTCGCAAAACCTTTATCAAGTGGTGTTTATGATTTTTACTTTACGTTTAGAGGTGAAAAATCAAATACTATACAAATAAATTTGGAATTATAATATCTGAAAATATTGCTAAATTTTTAAATGATTCTATATTAGTACTACTTCTCATCAAAATATATAATATATTCAGATACTGCTTCAATCCCATTATCACCTAAATATGAAAAGTTTGGCATAGTTCCAATTGAGCCTTTTTTACCATTTGTAAGTATAGTTTTTAAAGTTTCTTTATTGAAAAATGAGATGTTTGGAGCTACATCCTCTATACCACTACCATCATTACCATGACACATAAAACATTTATATTTTTTATATAATTTTTTTCCTGGATGTGCTGGAGGCATACCTAATGATATATATGCACCTATAAGATAGACATCTTTTGGATCAGAAACTAAAGGTGGCATACCAAGGGGATATTTTTTTTTGAAGTTATGTGAACCGTACTTAATAACTTTTATTGTACTCTCAAAAGATATTCTCTCTTGTAAGTTTGCTGAAAATGCATTTGTGCCAGTTCCATCTTGTTTATGGCAAAATGTACAGCGTTGCTCATATATAAGTTTTCCTCTGTCATATAACTCTTGATCAAAGGCTTGAGAGTACGTAAATGCAGTTATTAGTATTAGTATATATTTTATAATCATAAAGATAGTATATCTAATTGATTGATATATATCAAATGTAGATTTTTAACATAATGGTATTATTTTTAAAACTAAAAGGATTTATATGAGTTTATTACCAGAAAATGCAAAAAAAATTGAAGTAGAGGGTTCTAGTCTTGAATTTTATACATATACTATAGGTGAAAATATATATTTTCAGTTCGATTCATCTATGACAGGACCTCCAGAACCGATGGTAAATGCAATGGTAGGATTGAACCTAGTTACAGATAAAAACAAAAAACTTGTTATGATAAACCATAAGTCACCAGGTGGGCTTATAGCAAAAATAGGTGAGAATTATGATATTGAAGAGAGTATATTAGCAGATGGAAAGGTTAAACTTATTTTTTCTTATAAAGATGGAGATAGTGAAAAGGCAGATTTGTCTGATAAGACTTGTGGATAACATTTAATTATGGGTAATATATCAAGAGACTTTGCCCCTCCATTTAAACTAATAGCACCATATTTTTTTATAGGTACTATTATATATTTTTTAGCAGTTTTATCTTTGTTTACTTTTGATACAAATATAAGTATTACTGACTTTAAGGTAGTAGGGTGGGTTCATCTTTATATGCTTGGTTTTGTAATGATGGTGATTTTTGGAGCTATGGCACAACTTGTACCTGTAGTTATAGAAACAGGGCACTCTATGGTTGAACTATTTTATATAATTTGGCCAACTTTATTGCTTGGAACTGTGTTAATGGTGATTGGATTTACTGTAAATCTTAGTGTTTTACCATTTGGTGGAACTATAGTTTTGATGTCGATGATGATATTTGCACTTGATTTGCTTTTAACAATAAAAAAAGGTGAACATAAATCTATTGTTGTTAATTCTATGCTTATAAGTAATCTCTTTTTGATTCTTGGAATTTTGAGTGGCTTTGTTATGAGTTTGAGTTTTAGTGGTCTTATTGAGTTTAATCCAATACTCTGGTTAAAAGCACATGTTTTCGCTGTATTTGGAGGATATGTAATTATAACTATAATGGGTATATCTATGGTTCTTTTGCCAATGTTCGGTTTGTCACATGGATTTAACGATAAGCCTATTAAATATGCATTTTACATAATGATTGCTAGTATTAGTTTAATGATAGTTTCTTCTTTATTTGAATTTAGGTACTTTGAAAAAATAGCTATTGTATTTAGCTTTATATCTATGTTGATATATTTTTATCAAATATATCTTGTAACAAAAAGTAGAGCAAGAAAAATGAATGATATTTGGGTTAAATCTTTGGCTTTTGCTTTTTTTTCATTAATCATAAGTTTGGTATTTTTTACTATTAATATTCTTGGTGGTAGAGAATTTTGGTTAGTAAGTGCTACTTGGTTTTTGATGGTAGGTTTTGTAGGATTTTTAATTACTGCACATTTATATAAAATCATTCCATTCTTGGTTTGGTTTGAAAGATTCGCTCCTTTGGTTGGAAAGCAAAAAGTACCACTACTAAATGATATGGTTCCAAGATTAAAAGCTAGTGCTCAGATGACGTTTAGCATGATAGGTACGGTAGTGATTGGATTTTCATTTTTATTTAAAAATGATTTTATGTTTAAAAGTGGAATATCTTTTTTATTGGTTGGTTCAATATATTTAGTGCTAAGTGTAAAAGAGATGATGAATTATTCAAAAGGAGCGTAGTTATGGTAACTAAAGATGAAGTTTATAAGGCTATTAGTACGGTGATAGATCCTGAAGTTGGGTTTAATTTAGTTGAAATGGGACTTATATATGATGTGCTAATTTTAAAAAATAATCATGTAAGTGTTAAGATGACTTTATCTACAAGAGGTTGCCCTCTTCATCAGATGATGCAAACATGGGTTAAAGAAGCAGTTGAAAGGGAAACAAAAAGTGAGTTTTGTGCAGTTGAAATTGTATGGGAACCTGTTTGGAGTATAGATTTAGCTGATGAGAGTGTAAAGGAAAAGTTAAAGGCGACAGGAATTGGTTCTTAGAACCAACCCTTAGATGAAGCCATAATTGCTTTGTTTTGTAGTTTAAAAATCTTTAAAAGATTATTGATACAATTAGTTCCCATTTCGAAATACTCTTGTGGAGTCAAAGTCGTTGATTCACCTTTTAAAAAGATTTTATCTGTAAGTTGCATGAATGTATCTATATCCGCTCTGTTTGTACTAAGAACTGTTTTTAGATCAATATCCATAGGTTTTGAGTAGTGAGCGGATACTGAGGCAGAACCAATTTCAAACTCTCTTAGCACTGATTCTATTTCTGGAAGTAATATTTGCATAGATTTTATTTTGGACTCATCTAACGAACCTGTTTCATTTAGTGTAGCTATACTTCCAGCGCCTAATGCTCTTAGCTGACCTATGTCCTCTGTTAAAGGCAAAGCAGTTTTTAAAAGATTTTCTACACTAAGTTTTCCAAGTTCATTTAAATTTTCAGAACTTCTAATCTCTGCTAAATTTGCCAATACCAAAATATTTTCAATCTCAATAGTATATTCCTGAAACATTTTTTCTGGATTCATATTCATTGCGTTTCTATTTAGTCTAATTAGATTATCAGATAGTCTCTCTTCTCTACTTTTTAGAACTTTATCTCCACCAAGCTGGGAAACTTCAAGTTCCATGAGAGCTTTTTTCATCTCTTTTCTGAAGTTCATTACAATAAAAACTACTGATGAATCACCTTTAAGATAAGTGTAAGTCATACCTCTTGTCTTTTGTGTAGCAATAAGTAAATCTTTTAGTGATGTGATGTAGTTACTTGTATCCATCTGGTTGTGATTACTAAACAAGGGTTGAGCAATTAAATTTATTGCTAGTAAGGTTAAAATGAAAATTTTTATCATATATCTCTCCAATAAATGGCTTCACCATTAAATTATTGATTTATTATAACTTTTTAGCTTTAATTAAATACTTTAAACTAATGTAAAATAATATTTTATTGCATAATGTTTAAAATAGTAATACTTATATGTCAATATTTATTGATTAATTTTATACTCTGCTATAATTACATATATATTATGCAAAAAGTTGCAATACAAATAAGGGAAAATATGAGCTTTGAAAAACTAAATCTATCTAATGAGATTTTAAAATCAGTCAAAAAAGAGGGTTATACAGAACCTACACCAGTTCAAATGCAAACAATACCGATGATACTGGCTTTAAGAGATGTATTTGCTACAGCTCAAACTGGTACCGGCAAAACTGCTGCATTTGTTCTTCCAATATTACAAAATTTAGGAAAAAAGTCAAAAAGGAAAGATTCAAAAGATTCTCCAAGAGCCTTAATCTTAGTTCCAACTCGTGAATTAGCCATACAAGTACACAATTTTGTAAAAACTTATGGATCAAATCTAAGTTTGAAATCTACAGTTATTTATGGTGGGGTAAGTGAAAATACTCAAAAAGAAGAGTTAGAAAAAAAACCTCAAATTGTTGTAGCAACAACAGGTAGGTTAATAGAACATATTAATTCTGGTAGCATTAAGCTAGATGAAGTAGAGGTTCTAGTACTTGATGAAGCAGATAGAATACTTGATATGGGTTTTTCTAAAGAGATTCAAGAGATAATATCTAGGCTACCTAAAAAAAGACAAAATTTAATGTTTTCAGCAACTCAAAATGAAGCTGTGAAAAAACTTGCAAATGCTATTTTAGTTCAAGCAGTTAAAGTTAAGATAACTAGAGAAAATAGAACATCTTTAAATGTTAAACAAAGTGTAATACCCGTAGTTAGTGAACAAAAGATGGAACTTTTATCTCATTTAATTGGGATTAGAAATCAGCAAGTTATGGTTTTTGCTAGAACGAAACTTCAAGCAGAAGAGTTAGTTAAACATCTAAAGCTTGATGGTTTGAAAACTGTAAGTATTCATGGTGATAAAACACAAGCTGCTAGACTAAAAGCTTTAAACTCTTTTAAGGAAAAAACAGCAAAAGTTTTAGTTGCTACTGATGTTGCATCTCGTGGAATTGATATAGAATTATTGCCTTTAGTTATAAATTTTGAATTACCTGATAATCCACAAGATTATGTGCATAGAATTGGACGTACTGGAAGGGCTGGTGAGAGTGGTGAAGCTATATCTTTAATTTGTAAAGATGAGTTTTTTAGGCTTAAATCTGTAGAAAATCTTATAAAAGAGAAGTTAGAACAAAATCCTATGGATGGTTATGAGCATGAGATGGGAAAAAGGCCAACTCATGACAATATAACAGATGAGATGAGAAATAATGCAAAAAAATCTCAAAAAAAACCATATATAAAAAAAGAGACTAGATCTAGAACTGGTAAAAAAAGGAAAACTACAAAAAGAGATAGTAGATAGTTTATAATATATTTATGTTGATGTTTTAAACTGCTTGCATGAAAACTTTAATACTAATATTATTTGCTTTGGTGAATGTTTCTTTCTCTAATGAGAGTTGGAAGCTTAGCGAATTGAAATCATTAACACCACAAGAGGAAAGAATAATTGTTTATAAGGGTACGGAGAGACCATATAGTGGTAAGTACAATAAATTTTATAAAGAGGGCGTTTACCATTGTAAAAGATGTAATGCTCCACTTTATAAATCTAGCTCAAAATTTAATTCAGGCTGCGGATGGCCAGCATTTGATAAAGAGATAAAAGGTGCTGTTAAACATACAAGAGATGCTGATGGACATAGAATTGAGATAACTTGTAGTAATTGTGGAGCACATTTAGGTCATGTTTTCAAGGGTGAAAAATTTACTTCAACAAATACAAGACATTGTGTTAACTCTATAGCTTTAAAATTTGAAGCAAATAAAAAATAAATATTATTTACAAGTAAATATATAAGCTACATTTAACTTTATTTCAACATTTTTATTTAGTGGTTCTATAATATTACTAGATGAAGATTTTGAGTTTACTAAGGCTCTATGTGCTTGTTGTCTATAGCTTTGACTAAATTTTATAGAACTTGTTGTACATTTTTTATTTGTAATTATAGAGTAATTATTTGACTCTTTATTTGCAAAAGCATAAGCTCTTTTTTCTAAAATTTTATTTTTAATATTTATTTTTTTCTGATCAAGTACATTTGTGATTGGTGATTGGTTTATCTCTATATCTTTAATGATTGTAAGCTTGTCTATAAGATCTTCCATCTTTTTTTTATCTTTAAAAATACATTCATAAGATATATTACCTCTATATGTTAATGTATCTGAATTAAAAAGCTTATTTACTTTTTTTGATATACTGTTTTGTTTTAGTATAAATATATTGTAAGTACCACCTATACATAATTCAGAATCTTCAACATCATCGCTGACATATTCAAATCTTTTTTCAATAGTACCTCTTTGGTAAGAGTCTAATGTTATGTTAATGTTTAATTTTAACTTTGTGCTGGTTAGTGTTTCAGTAAATATTTTTGATTTTGATATATCTAGTGCAAAAAGTTGAATTGAAAAGTTTAAAAATAATAAAATGATAATGAGGTTTTTCATAATGATCCTTGATTAAATGAAAGGCATACAAGACAGATATGTCTTGTATGATTTAGATTTAGTATAAACCTAAAATTTGAAATTGAAAGTACCATATAGAAACGGAGATTATATAACCTATAAGTATGGCCCAAGAATACTTCAGATGTGATCCAAAAGTATAAATACCATTTAGTTTACCCATTACACCAACGCCTGCTGCTGAACCAAAAGATATTAGTGAACCACCAATACCAGCTGTTAAAGTTGCTAACATCCATTGATCAACACCTAAGTCTGGATTAGCCTTAAGTACTGCACTCATTACCGGAACATTATCTACAATTGCAGATACAAAACCAACTCCTATATTTACTATTGTTGGGTCAAATAATTCATATAATTTTGCTGCATGTGCCAAGAAACCAGCAAAATGTAATGCTCCAACAGCGGCTAAAATACCAAAAAAGAAAAGTAAAGTGTCATTTTCAATTTTTGCAATTGCAGAAAATACATTTAAATCTTCATCGTGACGGCGTTTATGTGAAAAAGCGTAAAGATTTAGAAGCGAGAGACCAAATAACATACCCCACATTGGTGGTAAATGCATAACTTGTTTACCAATAACAGCAAATAGTATTGTTAAAGCACCAAGTGTGATAATGATTTTTCCACCTTTAAGTATTTTAATGTCCTCGCCATTATTTTCGTTACCTTTGTTAGGAAACTCATCTGGAACAAAACGACTTAAGATATATGCTGTAGTTGCCCAACCAATTACTGATGCTGGAAATAAGTATAAAAAGTCAACAAATTCACCTTTGTGTGCTGCCCAAGCCATAAGAGTAGTTATGTCTCCAAATGGTGACCATGCCCCACCTGCATTTGCCGCTACAACAACATTTATAGCTGCTGGAACTAAAAATTTATGATTATCTTTTTCAATAGTTACAAGAACGGTTGATAATATAAGTGCTGTTGTTAAGTTGTCAGCAACTGGTGATATAAAAAATGCTAAAAGACCAGTAACCCAAAATAGTTGTTTATACCCAAGCCCCTTCGCTATAAGCTTAGATTTTAGTGCATTAAAAACTCCACGCTCTATTAAAGCTTCAATATATGTCATAGCAACATATAAAAAGAAAAATATCTCTGCAATCTCTAATACTAGATGTGATATTTCTGTTTCAAACATAGAAAAATCTAAACCTTGGTAGGCATAGTATCCTCCTAAAATTATAAACATAAGTGTACCCGTAAATAAGGCAGGTTTTGCCTTGTTTAATTCATATTTTTCCTCTGTAGCTATAAAATAATATCCTATTATAAATATAGCAAGTAGTAGAAAACCTACAGGCTCAGTAGCTAAATCAATAGCGTGACCTTCAACAGCTCTAGTCATTATGACTCCTTAATAAAATGTACCCCAATGGATTTTTTTCTTTTTATTGCACTTTGTACAATCTCTTTTGCAGTTATTAGTCTAAGCTTTAAAAGCCAACCAATATTACTGTTAAGTGTTTTGTTTATGAACTCTAAAGTTTCAAGTAAACCTTCAGTAGTCCTTTCAATAGCCACATTATGCCACATTATGTCTCGAAGTTCATTCTTTTTATCTATGTCACCATCTACAAAGAGTAATTTGTTACTAAATACAATACTTTTTTGCAATGGTAACTTCTCATCTCTCAAAATTTCTTTAGAAGCTAGACTAGCAAAAACTAAACCCTCTAGTAATGAATTTGATGCAAGTCTATTAGCTCCATGAACCCCAGTTGATGCTACTTCACCTATGGCATATAGATTTTTTTTGTTTATAACTTTCCCGTTAAGATCAGTTTTTATACCACCAATTGAATAATGAAATGCTGGTGAAATTGGAACTCTTTGTTCAGGAACATTAAAACCTAAAGATTTAAATTTTTCACTAATATTTGGAAACCTTTTTTGAAAATATTCATTTGAAAAATTTTCAAAATTTAAGTAAACTTGAGTTGAATGATTTTTTGCATATGAAAATATAGCTCGACTTACTATATCTCTAGGTGCCAACTCTTCATCTTTATGATAATCTTTTAAAAATCTATATCCACTTTCATCTTCAATTTTAGCCCCTTCACCTCTTAATGCTTCAGTTAATAGTAATTTTTGTGCGTTAGAGTTAGAAACAAAAACGGTAGGATGAAATTGGGTCATCTCCATCATCTCTAATTCAATATCATGAAGTGCAGCTATACCTTGTAACTCTCCCGATATTTTTTTTGCATTTGTATGTACATCAAAAAGTGATCCAATACCTCCACTCGCTATGATAATATTGTTAGCATAAATTGCTTTTTGTTTCCCTCGTGTGGATGTTAAAACACCAATACATCTATCATTATCAAAAATTAAATCTATTACTGTTGTATCTGCTAACATAGGGTGTTTTGTAGATTTTAATAAAAAATGATGTAAGTATCTTCCTGTTGCATCTCCTCCAGCATGTAAAATTCTTTCAGTGGAATGTGCAGCTTCTTTAGTATATAAAAGTTCACCATTATCATCTTTATCAAACTCAAAACCACTTTTTATAAGATTATCAATCACATCTATTGAGTTTTCACTCATAACACGCACTGCTTTTTCGTTACACAGTGTAGCACCTGCTGTAATAGTATCTTTTACATGTAAATCAATATCATTACTATCTCGCGCTGTAGTTACTCCACCTTGAGCATAATATGTATTGCACTCCCAAGGATAAGCCTTGTTGATTATAAGAACTTTTTTATCTGTACTAAACTGCATACTAGCATATAAACCAGCAACACCAGCACCAATTATTACTACATCATACTGCATCTAACACCTGCTCTTTAACTTTACTACTATAAAATGGATCACCTTTGTATCCACATGATGTAAAACTTAACAAGATAAGTGTTATAATAGCTATATGAAAAAAGCTTTTGAAATTATTGGTTCTCTTCAAAGTCAACCTCAGTTTGGTAAATTAAACTCTCACAAGTGTATAAAAAGAATTATTACACTCTTTCCTCTGCACTTGCAAGAGATGGTACTTTTTGGATATATAAATAAAAATAAAATTACTTTTGTTCTCTCTCATCCATCTGCCAAGCAGGAGTTTAATATTATAATAGAATCTATTAAAACTCCATTAAAACTTTATCCTCCAGATGTATGTGAGGGTATTGAATTTGATGAAATTAAAGCCTATGTTGACTTTAACTTTCATAAAAAAGAGCTTTTTGCTTATAAAGAACCACCTTTATATGAAGAACGTTCCCATGCAGAGTTTAATAACAATATAAAAAGTGAAAAAAATCACAATACACTAGAAAAAATTAGAGATATTATAGATAATGATTAATAAAATTAAAAACTTACCAAATTCTGCGGGAGTTTACCAGTATTTTGATAAAAATGGTAAACTTCTTTATGTTGGGAAAGCCAAAAATCTTAAAAATAGAGTGAAGTCGTATTGGACTTTTACTCCAACATTAAAAGCAAATCTCAAGTTAACATCTCATATTGTACGAATGCTTGAACAAACTGAAAATTTTGATTATATTGTTGTTAAAAGTGAAAATGATGCTTTAATTTTGGAAAATTCCTTGATCAAGCAACTTAAACCAAAATACAATATTTTACTTAGAGATGATAAAACGTACCCTTACATTTACTTTGATAAAAGTGTTAAGTTTGGACGCTTTGACATAACTAGAAAAGTTATTAAAAGTGGTGACATAGAGTACTTTGGGCCATTTGCTCTTGGTGCAAGAGATATTTTAGAATCTATATATGAAGTTTGTATGTTGGTTCAAAAAAAATCTTGTTTAAATGGAAAAAAAGCATGTTTGTATTATCAAATAAAAAAATGTTTGGCACCTTGTGAGTTTAATATTACAGACGAACAATATGATAAAGAGGTTCAAAAGGCGAGAAAATTTATACAAAATAAAAAAAGTTTAGTAAAAAAGATAGAAGAAAAGATGCTTTTTTATGCTGAAACTCTTAGATTTGAGGAAGCTGCAGAGCTTAGAGATAGAGCGAATCGTATCTTGAAATCATCATTAAATTCAGAAATTGATTTTGCAAAGAGTGAAAATTTTGATATTTTTGCACTTGATTATAATGAACTTGAAGCTTCTATATACAGAATATTTATGAGAGATGGCAAAATAGTATCTACCTCTTATGATTTTATACAACTTAAAAATGGAATTGATATTGATGAAGTTTATGAAAGAGCTATAGTAGAGTTTTATACTAAGCATAGACCTCCTATAGTTGTAGATATACTTGTTGCAGACGATTTTATAGAAAAATCTTTTATTGAACAGTATTTGCATGAATTGTTAGGCAAAAAAATAAAAATTATTAATCCAAAACGTGGTGAAAAAAAATCACTAACATCCTTAGCAAAATTAAATGCTAGTCTAACACTAAAAGATAGATCAACACCGAAATTAAAGTTAAAACAGGAGATCAGAGAGTTACTAGAACTTGAAAATACACCTTTTAGAGTAGAATGTTTTGATAACTCACATATGTCAGGACGCTCAACTGTAGGGGCTATGGTCGTTTATGATGAAGATACTTTTATTAAAAGTGATTATAGAAACTATATACTTGAATCAAAAGATGAATATTCACAAATGAGAGAGTTGTTGATCAGAAGAGTTGAAAGTTTTGAGAAAAATCCACCACCAGATTTATGGGTTATAGATGGTGGAAAAACATTAAGATCATTAGCCTTAGATATTATAAACTCTTCAGGTGTTAATTTAGATGTGATAGGTATATCAAAAGAAAAAATTGACAAAAGATCAAACCGATCAAAGGGCGGTGCAAATGATATCCTTCATTTTGATGGTAAAGAATTGAAATTAAGTGTTGATGATAAGAGATTACATTTTATACAAAATCTTAGAGATGAAGCTCATAATCATGCAATTCAATTTCATAGAAAAAGAAAACTAAATGAGGATAAAGAATCTAAGCTTTTAAATTCTTATGGAATATCTGAGGCAAAAGTTAAAAAACTGATTTTACATTTTGGAACATTTCAAGCGATTAAAGATGCAAATATTGATGAAATATCTTCCATTTTGAACCATGTTGATGCTTTAGCGTTAAAAAAATCGTACAAATAAGTGATAATTAGAAAACTTTATGTTATATTAAGCTCAGTTTTATGTAAATTATAAAATATTGTTCACTTATGGGTTGTTTAAACCCCTAAAAAAAGGTTGGAAATGGCTATAAAAGTTATTGACGAAGAGTTTTTCTTTGAAGGACGTGTGATTATTAGTGAGACTGATACTGAAGGTATTATAACTTTTGCAAATAGAAAGTTTAGTGAAATATCTGGATACGAATATGGTGAATTAACTGGAAAACCACATAATATTATCAGACATCCAGATATGCCACGTGCTGCATTTAAAAAAATGTGGGATACTGTTAAAAGTGGTCAAATGTGGCATGGACTTGTGAAGAATTTACGCAAAGATGGACTTTATTACTGGGTAGAGACAGAAATAACTCCCGTTAAAGATGAAAATGGCGATATTACAGGGTACATAGCTGCAAGAAAGCCAGCTGCAAGAAAAAATATTGAAGAGACAGCTCTTTTATATAAAAGTATGATAGAGAGTGAAAATGAAGGAGATTAGGTGCTAATATATAATAGTAATAAAAAATTTATAGGTATAGATCAAAGTGACTTAAATACTTTAGGGTATGCATCTTTACCAGAATTGCTGAGCGAGTGTAATGACATTGCAGACTTATTTGTAAAAAAACCAGGTTTTATACATAATTTTAAAAATTTTGAGTGGATAGACTTTGTCCTACATGCTGAAAGTGAAGATACTAAGGCTATCATTCATGCTAAGGGCAAAAATTATTCATGTGAATTAGATATATCTCAAATACTTTTAATAGAAACACCAAGTGATGATTCTTATGTTATTACTTTAAATAAACTAAAACAAGTAAGTGCTACATTGGATGCAGAGGTTGCTAAAGATTTAGTTACATCTCCAATATTACCTGTAATGAGTCAACCTGATGTGTCTGCTTCAAGTAATAATGAGATTCCAGACTTTAGTGATGATAGTGCAACAGAACTTAGCGAACCTAATCCAATGGATATTCCAGATGACAATTCAGCAACTGCTTTTGATCCATATGATGATCACAGCAATAGCTTTGCAGATGAACCTTTAGAGATAGATGATGATTTTCAAGTTGAAGAGGAAGATGACCATTTTGCAACTGCTCTAGATGTTGGTAATGTTTTTAGTGATGATATGGATGAAGATGAAGAACCAGATTTAGGTGAAGACTTTGAGCTAGATGATGATTTTAATTTACCACAAATGGATAAAGATGTTGATGATAAACCTATGCTTGGTGATTATATAAATAATTCAAATTCTACTATCACTGATGCTAGTGACAATGAATTTATTAGTGAATTAAAAACGCCTAAAGATTATAGGTACAACCCTAAAGTAGCTGCAGATGAACTAGGCTTGCCAGTTGATTTAATTGAAGAGTTTATTGGTGACTTTATACAACAGGCTCATGAATTTAAAGATGAATTGCACCAAGCAGTTGAAGCTCATGATAGTGATGAAGTAAAAGTTCTTTCACATAAATTAAAAGGCGTTGCTGCAAACCTTAGAATTGAAGATTCTTTTGAAGTTCTAAGTAATATAAATAGTTCTGCTGATTTTGATGAAATATCTGCAAACTTAAACCACTTTTATACTCTTCTAAATGTTCTAGAAGGAAAAGAACCTGAACCTGAATCCGAAGTTAAGGCGGAAGAACCTACACCTAAAGTAGTTGCTCAAAATGAAGACAAATTTGATGATATCTCTGATCTGATTTCGGAACCTAAGGATGAAATAGAAAATTCTATTGAAGATGACTTTAATATTGACGATGATTTATTAAAAGATTTTCCAAGTGTAGAAAATGATAAATTAGACATATCGCTTGATGATGACGATGATATGTATGATTTAGGTCTTAAAGATGAGACAAGTGTTGTTTCAGAAGCTAGCACAGACTTAGATACAAATGACACTATAGAAGATAAAGATGATGATTTATATGCATTTGATTTAGATGAAGAGCTTGTTGTATCACCTTCTAATGAAAAGATTGAAGAAGATCTTAATGATGATGATTTATATAATATTGATATAAAAGATGATGATACATCTATCCTAGTTGTGGATGAGCCAAAGAAAAGCCCATCAGTGCTTTTATCTTTTGATAAAGAGAGAGCTGCAAATGAACTTGGACTCGATAGCCTATTGGTTAATGAGCTTATTGAAGATTTTAAATCTTACTCATTTAGCCTTAGAGACAAAATGGATGAAGCAATACTTATGAATGATAATGATGTCTTAAATAGATATATTTTTGAATTAAAAGGTATAAGTGATAATTTACGTATTACTGATATCTCTAATGCTTTAAATGAACTAAAAAACGGTGGTGCAAAAGCGGCACTAGATAAAACTTACGACCTAATTGGTCAACTTTAATTTAAGGATACAATGAAATGAATATAGGGTTAAAAAATCGTCTTAGACTGATATCTCTTTTTCCAATTCTGATTCTGTTTTCAATAGCGTCATTTTATGTTTATAACTCTTTCTTGAGTTATCAGGGTGCAAATGAGCTAAAACACAGACTTAATGAGAATAAAAAGGTAAATAATTTAGTTACAAATCTTTCACGTGAACGTGGTATGACTGTAATGTATTTGGGTAATTCCTCTCCAACTACGCATAAATCTCTTACAGCGCAAAGAGATATTGTTACTTCGACATTAAACAAATATATTGCACATGTAAAATCTGATGAAGAGTTACATGATCATTCAAAAGGTGTTTCATCGTGTGGTGCATGTAATGATGTGAAAAATGCAAAAAAACTTATTGCTGACTTAAAGGAATTTAGACCAAAAGTTGATAAGCAAGAAGTTGAATTTGATGAAGTTTTCTATGATATGTATGGTGCGTATCAAAATAAAATGATTCAACATCTTGAAAGACTTACTGATTACGGTTTTGATGAAGAGATTTCAACACTCGCATCTGTATATCTTAACTTTGTTCAAGCTAAAGAGTATACAGCTGCAGAGCGTGACTATATATCTTACGCACTTGCTAGAAGTACTAAACTGGATTCTGAAGAGTTAAATGTATGGTTAACACTTCTTGGTAAGGCAGATGCAATATCATATGATGCTATTAATGACACTTTAGTTAAGTCAAAATTGAATGCTTTATTCAAAAATGAAGATAATCAAGAACTTATTGAAGATATTACGATTGAACGTGCAGATATTTTACAAGCAATTAAAGATGGTCTATATGCAACACAATCAGGCATTTGGTTTACAATGCTTTCTGAAAAAGTTAACGTTATAGATGATGCTGAAAAAATTGTTTTAAATGCTATGGATGCAAGAGCAATTAAAGTCCAAGCTCAAGCAATACAAATTCTTACTGTTTCATTTTCTGTTTGGATTGTTTCATTACTAATTGGTATTCTTGGATTTTTACTTTCTAATGATATTGCTAAAAATATTAAAAATCTTGAACTTGTTCTTGTTCGTGTTGCAGAAGATACAGCTGATGATGATTCTACTTTAGATAGAAAAATTAATCTTGATACAGCTAAGGGTACCTCACAAGCCTATAAATTACTTGAGAGTATTATTGATCAAACTCGTGAGGATAAACTTGCAGCTCAAGATGCTAGTGAAGCAAAATCTATGTTCCTAGCAAATATGTCACATGAGATTAGAACTCCACTAAATGGTATTGTTGGATTTACTGAGTTACTTAAAGATACTAATCTTGAAGATGAACAAAGAGAATTTATTGATATTATCGAAAAATCATCAGAGAATCTTCTTGAAATTATTAATAATATTCTTGACCTTTCAAAAATTGAGTCTAATAAACTTGAGATTGAAGATATCGCGTTTAATCCTATTGATGAGTTTGAAAGTGCTGTTGAAGTTTATGCTGTTCGTGCATCTGAAAAACACATCGACCTTGGTTGTTTCATAGATCCATCGCTAGAACGTCCAATTAAAGGTGACCCTACTAAAATTAAAGAGGTTGTTATTAATCTTCTTTCTAATGCTGTTAAGTTTACTAACAGTGGTGGTTCAATTAATGTTGATATCAGAAGAGTTGAAACAGATCAACCAAATACCGCTAAAGTTAGATTTCAAGTTCAAGATAGTGGTATCGGTGTTACTAGTGAACAAAAAGATAAGATATTTGAAGCTTTTTCTCAAGCTGATACATCTATTACAAGAAAATACGGTGGTACAGGTCTTGGTCTTACAATTTCATCTCGTTTTGTTGAACTTATGGGTGGACAACTTGATCTTGAAAGTGAGTCTGGTGAAGGTACAACTTTCTTCTTCGAACTTGAATTTGAAGAGATCGAGTCACTTAACGATTTAGTTAAAGGTACATTCTCCAATTATAATGCACTTATATTAGAGTCTAAATCTAAAAAGAAAACTCAAGATACTTACCTAAAAGAGTATTTAGATTACTTTGGTGTATCATATAATATATTCCATGATGAATCAGAACTGCAAAGATTAGAATCTAGTGTAAATTTTGATATGATTTTTGTTGATTATGATTATACAAGTGAGGATGAACTTGCCGCTTATGATAAAGGTCAGCAACAATTAGTCCTTATTACTAAATCATATTATATGAAAAAAATTGACTCATTAAAACTTGATGTTCTTAAAACTATATATGAGCCAATGAATTCATCAAAAGTAAAACTTGCACTAGAATCATATGATGCAGATGCTTTTGCTGCAAAAAAATCTAAAGCAAAAATTAAAAAACGTAAATTTGATGAAAAATCTTCAAAATTTGAAGCAAACTGTTTAATTGCTGAAGATAATATTATTAATCAAAAACTTATCAAGAGAACATTAGAAGATCTTGGACTTACTGTTACGTTAGCAAATAATGGTCTTGAAGCTTTTGAAAAACGTAAAAATGGTAATTTTGATGTTGTTTTTATGGATATTCAAATGCCAGTTCTTGATGGAGTTGAGGCTACTCAAGAAATTCTTGATTATGAAGAAGATTTTGAGTCTCCACATGTTCCAATTATCGCTTTAACTGCTAATGCACTTAAGGGTGATAGAGAGAGATTCTTAGCTGCTGGTATGGATGAATATACAACTAAGCCATTGGTTAGAAGTGAAATTATATCTCTTCTAAATCACTTTTTATCTCATAAAATTATTGATACTCACGCAAGAATTTCTGATGATAATATAGCTAAAGAGATAAAAAATGTAGTTGAACCAGTTAAACAAATTCATGTTCCTATGGCTAATCCTAAATTAGAGACTAAAATTGAAGATGAATTTACATTAGACGATGATTTTAATCTTGATGATGCTTTAGCAGAAGCAGAATCCGAATTAGACTTAAATGACTTAGAAGATGAACTTAATACTGAACCTATTGTAGAAGAAAATTTAGGCCTTGATGATGACTTTAGTTTGGAAGATATTCAAGTTGAAAATAAAATTGAAAAAAAATCAAAATATGATTCGGATATATTGCTAGCTAAAAAAAGCAAAATTGAATCTAAAATATTTGAGTCTCTATTGACTGATTTAGGTTATACTTATGATATAGCACAAAATAATGATGAATTAGTAGCACTTGCAAGAGAAAAAGCATATAAAGTTGTAGTTTTTGACAAAGAATTATTAGGACTTGATATAATGTCTATCTCGTCTACAATTAACGATAAAGAGTTAGACTCCTCATTAGTTATGATGATTGATCCATCTAACAAGGCAAGTGCTGAAGATGAGAAGTATGTACATGAGATTATCAAAAATGTTGTAAATAAAGACCTTATGCGTCTTGTATTTGAAAAATTTATTTAAAGGTAAATAATGTCTAAACAATTGAAAATATTAGCTGTTGATGATGATATGATTAACTTAAAACTGCTAAAGTCTATGTTGAAAAAATTTGATTTTGTATCTGAAGTTGTTGAAGCACGTAATGGTGCTGATGCAATTGCTATTATAAAAACTCAAAGTGATTTTGATATTATATTACTCGATATCATTATGCCTGTTATGGGTGGTATTGAGATGCTTAAGGTTGTTCGCGCAGATGAAAATCTTAGGCAACTTCCTATCGTTGTTTTGACTACTGATGAAACTAAAAAAGCTGAAGCACTAGAGTGTGGAGCAAATGGATTTTTAATGAAACCAGTCAAGCAAGATGATGTAAAGAAAAAAATTTTAGAAGTAATTATTTTTTAAATAATTAGTTTCTAAAATATATCTCTATTTATAAAGTGATATAGTGAAACTGATTACAGTTTCACTATATTAAAACAAGTTTTAATACTTCTTCTATCCTATCCACCCCAACAATTTCAACATCGTCTTTTACGCTTTTTGGTATATCTTCTAAGTCACGTTCATAGTTCTTTTGTGGAATTATAACTAGTGTCATCCCAGCTTTATGTGCTGCTATCAATTTTTCTTTCAGCCCTCCAATTGGAAGAACATCTCCTGTTAGTGAAACTTCACCAGTCATGGCTATTTCACTTTTTATAAGCTTATTTGACAAGATAGATGATATAGTTGTAACCATGGCTATACCAGCACTTGGACCATCTTTTGGTGTTGCCCCATCTGGTACATGAATATGAAGATCGTATCTTTTATAAACTTCAGAGTTTGACACTTTAATTGATTCTTCTTTCTCTTTTGGAGTTAAAGGTATAATTGATGCGTCTATATCTAGCTTATTCTCATCTATAAGAGTTTTTACAACACTCATAGCTATTCTTGCACTTTCTTTCATTACATCGCCAAGGCTACCAGTTAATTGCATGTTTCCTTTACCTTTTATACGTATAGACTCTATCTTTAGAACATCACCACCAACAGCTGTCCATGCAAGTCCATTAACAACACCAAGTTTAGGTTTTTTGTCAGTAATATCAATCTCAAAAACTTTTTTATCAAGAAATGAATCTAGATTTTTTAAACTTATAGAAACTTTTTCTATAGATGGATCAAGTAATATTTTTTTAGCTGAACGTCTTACAACATCAGCTATTCTTCTTCTAAGGTTTCTAACTCCAGCCTCTCTAGTGTAAGAATGTATTAATTCAACTAAAGCACTTTTAGAGATACTAACTTCATTTTTTCTAAGGCCATGCTTTTTTATTTC
Organism: Helicobacteraceae bacterium; assembly: GCA_015488775.1. Lineage (GTDB taxonomy): Bacteria > Campylobacterota > Campylobacteria > Campylobacterales > Sulfurimonadaceae > WFNF01. The sequence continues at coordinate 9,347 of WFNF01000115.1, read as the reverse complement.
TTGTGGTAGTAAATATTGCTTAGCAATTTGAAATTTTTCTTCTGGTGTATATGACGTTACACTTATAAACTCCATTCTATCTCTTAGTGGACCGGGTATGCGTCCTACATCGTTTGCGGTAGCAATAAAGATTACTTTAGATAAGTCTAGATTAAAATTAGTATAAAAATCTCTAAAATGAGTATTTTGTTCTGGATCTAATATTTCTAAAAGAACAGCAGTTGGATCTCCTCTATTTGACATAGAAATTTTATCTATCTCATCTAGTACTATAACAGGGTTCATAGTTTTAGCATCAATTACACCTTGAACTATACGTCCTGGCATTGCTCCTACATAAGTTCTTCTATGCCCTCTAAGTTCATTTACATCTTCTAGTCCACCAAGTGCTATTCTCACTAACGGTCTTTTAAGAGCTTCAGCTATTGAATTTGCTAATGAAGTTTTACCTACACCTGGAGGTCCTGCAAAACAAAGTATAGCACCTTTTGAATCATCTTCTAATCCACGTAACTCAAGTAACTCTTTTACGCTAAAGTACTCAACTATTCTATCTTTAGGTTTATCTAATGAAAAATGATCTTTATCTAGCTGTTTTTGAACATCTTCAATTTTTAATGATTTTTTTGAATATGAACCAAAAGGTATATCTAAAACCCAATCAAGATAGCTTTGCGTCATGCTAGCTTCACTTGAGTCTTGATGCATTTTAGAAAATCTATCTAATTGTTTTTTCACTTCTTTATATGCACTTTCATCCATTTTTGACTTAAGTTTATCAAGACGATCAAAATATTCTTGGATTTCCTCTTCTCTTTGTGTATCAGTACCTAACTCTTTTTGAATTTGTTTTAATTGTTCTTTTAAAAAATATTCTTTATTAACCTTATCAATTTTAGAATGTACTTTAGATTTTATCTCTTTTTGAAGTTTATTAGCTTCAATCTCTTCTATTAGTAAATCTATTAAAGATAAAAATCTTTTTTCTAGATTTTCCTCTATAAATAGTTTGTATGCTTGCTCTTTTTTTATTTTAATTGAACTACATATTAAATCAACAATTCTATTGTATTCATGATTTTCTTCAATTGTTTTAAGTAAATCAGGTGGAAAATAGTTGCTTACACTTGATAATGTTTTAACTTTTTCACGCACAACTTCAAGTATTGCATTAAGTTTTAACTCATTAACAATTGGATTTTTAATTTGATCAACATGTACTTTAAGTGGGCTTTCGCTTATTTTATTTAATATTCTACCACGTGCCAAACCTTGAAATAATACTTTAATACGCCCATCTGGCAAAACAACTTTACGCATTACTGTTCCTATTACACCAGCATCATACATATCTTCATATGATCTAGAACCCTCTTTATTTGGTTTTGTTGCACAAACTAAAACTAGTGTGTTCTCTTCTATTGCAAGTGAAGCAGAAGCTATATTGTTTTCATCACTCAGAAATATTGGTGAAATCATAAAAGGGTATAGAAAAAGTTCATCTTCTATTATTACTGGTAAGTCAGCAGGAAAATCTCCATAATTTTTTAATTGCATTTTATTCCTTCTTTTTTTAGTATATACATGCTACAGAAATTTCTAAAGTATGTATAGTAGTTATTTATATAAGCCAGATGAATCATTTGAAGATCCACCAACATTTTTGTTAAGAAGCTTCTGTTCTTGTTCCATAGAATTCCTTGAAACAACACTTCTAGTATCTGGTAACATAAAGCCGTACCATGACCCTGTCCCATCACCTTCAAACATCTCTCTATAAAAAGGTGAATTTGCCTTATTAACTTTTGACCAATCTATCCATGGCTGAGGCTTTAAATCTCTATAGTATTTACTAGCCTTTGGCTTATCTATTCTGTTATACAACGATGCTATAGACTCATTTAATGCATTTTCAGCCATAAACAATCTTGTTAATATAGTATCTACTATTGGAAAATAAATTGAATTTGGATAATTCTCTTTAAACTTACTAGCTTCTAATATTGCAGCAGCTATCAGACCCTGATCTCGCCTTGGATTAGGTAGGGCCATATATTTTGCTTTAACTTTCATATACTCAACATACTCTTTTTCATTTATACTTGCATACCTTGAATCGTATTCATTTAAAAAATGTTGAGAAAGCAAATACTCTTCATAGTGCATATGTGAAATTGCAAGTATCATAGTAGCATTTGGAAGTAAAATTGAGCCTATGTGTTCACTTTGTAAAGATGAGTAATAGGTGTCAGCCTTATCAATGTTTCCATTGGAAACATTTTCTATTATTTTTGAATACCAATAAATAGCAGGTTTGTTGAATTCTTCTAAATCTTTTGAACAAGATGAAAAAAGCAGGAGAGCGATTAGCGATAAAATAATTTTTTTGATTAACAAGTAATGACCTTAATAAATTTAGCTCCTATTTTATCCTATTAAACTAATTTTTAGGTAAATAGATGAGTTTTGTGCTACAATACTTAAAAAAATAGGGTTCAAAATGGTATTTGATGTAGATACTCCACTTTTAGGTTTTGAAAATTTTAAGCAATTTGAGTTAGAAAAAATTGATGATATTTTTATGAGATTAAAAGCTATAGATAAAGAAGAGCCATCTTTTACTTTGATAAATCCATTTATTTTGAGAGATTATGAGTTTGATATTCCAACTTCTATTCAAGATTCAATGCAGATAAATGATTCTAGTAATTTACTTATTTTAAATATGGTTATTATTACAACTCAAATGGAAAAGTCAACAATTAATTTTGCTGCACCAATGATATTTAATACAGACAATAAAAAAATGGTTCAAATTATATTAAGCGATTCAAATAAATATTCAATATCTGAGCCTATATCAGGTTACTTAAATATTTAATTCAAATGAAACAAAATACTAAAAAATTAATTTTTATAACTTTTATATTTGTTTTGTCTACATTGTTTATATTTCAAGGTTTTGCAATGCTAAGTGGAACTTAAATAAGTTCAACACCTTTTGCTAATTGCATTGTAGAACAGTGTAAAGATCCACCTTGTTTGATTAAAGTTCTTGAATCAACTTCTATTATGTCTTTTGTTTTAAAAACTTTTTCTAGTACATTTAATGCCTCGGAATCAGTCTCACAATTGTATGTTGGCATAAATACTACGTCATTTAAAATCAAAAAATTTGCGTATGTTGCTGGTAATCTTTGCTTATTAAAATATATTGCCTTTGGCAAAGGTATTGGGTATAGCTTTAATTTATACTCTAATTCAAAAACTTTTAGCTCATCTTCCATATATTTCAGCTCAATATAATGTTCATCATTTATATCATTACATTGTACATATACTAATGTACTTTCATCTGTAAATCTAACTAATGTATCTATATGTGAGTTTGTATCATCACCTTTTATATAACCATGTTCTAAAATCAAAAAATTATTTATAGAAAAAGTTTTTTTTAAAAAATTATCTATATCACTTTTTGTGTATGAACTATTTCTATTATTATTATAGATGCATTCAGATGTACTCAATAGTAATCCATTAGAATTTGATTCTATTGAACCTCCTTCTAGGATGAAATTAAAATTATAAGTATCATTTTTTATATATTTATCTAAATAATTATTAAATAAATTGTCTTTTTTATAATTAAACTTGTCACCCCAAGCATTAAATTCAAAATTATATAAAACAATACGACCATCTTCAAATAAACTCAAGTATCCAAAATCTCTTATCCATGTATCATCTGTCTCATATTCAATAAAAATCATATTTGTATTATCTTTAAAGAAACTTTTTACTTTTACTATGTCATTACATATTATTATAACTTTTTGATATTTTGAAATTTTTTGAATTAAATCTATATATGTGATTGTAACCTCTTCTAATAAATCTTTCCAATCACTTTTTTCATGAGGAAATGCTAATAGAACGTATGAACTCTCTTCAAATTCAGATATCAGTCTTTTCATTGTATAATTCCTTATGGCAAAAATATATATAGATAAAAATAATTTCTATACTAATTTAGATATTATCACAAAATTAACAAACGATGTCAATAAAATTGCAATAGTTCTTAAAGATAATGCTTATGGTCATTCTCTCGATATAATAAGTGAACTTGCATCTTCTTACGGTGTAATGAATGCTGTAGTAAGAGATGAATTTGAAGCTTTACAAATTAAAGATAAATTTAAATCTATAATTATTTTAAATGATTTTCCATCAAAAGCAGAAAATAATTTTTCTTATGTAGTTAATGATATTTCTATGTTAAGTAAGATTTCAGATAAAGTTAATATTGAGTTGAAAGTCGACACTGGCATGGGGCGTAATGGAATATCTTTTAATCAGATTATAGAAGCTTTTGAAATTATAAATGCTAGAGAGTTGAAATTAATTGGAGTAATGTCTCATTATTTTAATGCAGATGTTGATAGTAAAGATTTTGATATACAAAAAAAACAATTTGATAAGATTAAAAAGATTGTTAAAAATTTATATAGTTCTAAATTACGTTTTCATATTGCAAATTCGGCTGGAACTATTAGAGGTTTTAGTGATGATTTAGCCAGAGTTGGCATTGCGGCATATGGTGCAATCGAGATAGCAAAAAACTTATGTCCATACGATTTTAAACCAGTTTTATCATTGGAAGCAAATATAATCAGTACTAGAACAATAGATAAGGGTGATATAGTTGGTTATGGTGCTAGTTTTAAGAGTAAGGAACACTGTGTAGTTAGTAATTATGATTTTGGGTATGCAGATGGTTTTAGAAGATCTCTTAGTAATGATTTTACTGCTAAAAGTGGAGAAAAGCTTGTTGGAAGAATTTCAATGGATAATTCTAGCTTTCTAGGTAAAAGTAAAGTAATATCTATTTTTGATGATGTTAGGGAAGTTAGTGGTAAGTGTGAAACTATATCTTATGAGATATTAACAGCCTTAAACTGTAAGATAAAACGTGAAGTGAAGTAGCTAAACTACTTCTCATTCATACTTTCTAAAAATTCTTCATTTAGTTTATGTTTTTGCATTGTTGTGTAAAGAAATTTAAGTGCTTCTATCTCATCACTTTGTTTATGTAGCATTGATCTTAATATATAAACTTTTTGTAAAACATCAGCTCCAAGTAAAAGTTCCTCTTTTCTTGTTCCAGATTTAAGTATATCAATAGCTGGAAATATACGTCTTTCTGCAATTGCTCTTGATAAAACAACTTCCGAGTTACCTGTACCTTTAAATTCTTCAAATATAACTTCATCCATACGACTACCAGTATCAACAAGAGCCGTAGCTATAATAGTTAATGAACCGCCATCTTCAATATTTCTAGCTGCACCAAAAAATCTTTTTGGTTTATGTAGAGCATTAGCATCAACACCACCTGAAAGAACTTTTCCACTAGATGGAGTTACTGTATTGTATGCACGAGCAAGTCTAGTTATTGAATCTAGTAGGATAACAACATCTTTACCTAATTCAACACGTCTTTTAGCTCTTTCTATTACCATTTCTGCAACTTTTACATGGTTTTTTGCTGGCATATCAAAAGTAGAACTGTAAACTTCACCTTTAACACTTCTTTCCATATCTGTAACTTCTTCCGGTCTTTCATCAACAAGTAAAACCATTAAATCTGCATCAGGGTTATTTGTACTTATACCATGTGCAATATCTTTTAAAAGTTCAGTTTTACCAGAACGAGGAGGAGCAACTATCAGACCACGTTGACCTTTACCAATTGGTGAAAAAAGATCCATCATTCTACCCGTAAGTTTTTCTGGCTTATATTCTAATTTCAACTGATCTAGTGCATATAAAGGAGTTAGATTTTCAAATAGAGGTCTTTTTTTACTCTCTTCTGGTGGCATGTAGTTTATAGCTTCTATCTTAAGTAAAGCGTAATATCTTTCTTGATCTTTAGGAGGACGAACTTGTCCAGTGACTACATCACCATTTCTTAATGCAAAACGTCTAATTTGTGTTGATGAAACATAAGCATCATTTAACGAGTCAGAAAAACTTTGATCAATACTTCTTAAAAAGCCATAGCCATCTTGCATAACTTCTAATATCCCAGTAAATAAGATAAATCCACCTTGGGCAACTTGCGATTTTAGTATTTCAAAAATAAGATCTTGACGTTTAAGCTCATTTGGATGTTCAACTTTTAAATCAAGTGCTATAGTTACTAAATCTTCAAGTGGCTTTGCACGCAACTCTTCAACATTATGACCTTTTACAGGAATATGTGTTTTTGGTTTTGTATTTTTTCTATGATTATTATTTTTTGAGTTTGGATTACTTGTTTTATTGTTTTGCTCTGTAGCCATGTTCGAGTTTGCCTTATGATATTGGAGGATTTTGTGAGACGATTTAGAAGTATCTTTTAATTATTGTGTAATTTTACCTAGTTTAACTTATCTTTGTCAAGTTTTTAACTTTTTTAAGCATTTGAATTTAAAAAAGTGATAAAATCTACTTTAGGGCACATCTAAAAACCCTAGTACCACTCAGAGGGAAGAAAAAAAGATGAGATTTTGTAAAAGCTTTTATGAGTCATAGCCGTAGCTATGGCGATTAAAAGTTTTATGAAATATCGCTTTTTTTATCCCTCCCTTTGGGCATTACATAGGAGCTTACACTCCGCGTTAATCTTTTTTGACTTAGCTTTGGCTAGGTATGTGCCCGAGCGTAGCGACAAAATGCCCTTGGGGTGCAAAAGATTGCCTTGATTGTAAACTCCTATGTAATGCTGAGGGGCACTAGGGTTTTTAGAGGTGCCCTTATAAATAAATATGATAGGAACACTATGAAAAAATTATTTTTAATTTTATTATTTTCAGTTTATTCTTTTGCATCTGAACCATTTATTGGTGTAGATGAACTTAAAGAAAAAATTAATAATGGTAACTTGGTTTTATTGGATGTAGGCACTAAAAGTGAATATCTTGAGGAGCATATACCAAATGCTCTTCATACTGATATAAGTTTATTTAGAGCACAACATGGAAAGTATCAACTTTTAAGAACTCCTGCCGAATTACAAAAAATTATTCGTAAGTATGGTATTGATGAAAATTCTGAAATTGTTATTTATGGACATAATAAGAAAAAAGAGATATTGAAATCTTCATACATTGCTTTAGCCTTTATTAATATGGGTTTAGAAAATGTAAAAATCTTAAATGGTGCATTTTTAGAATGGAAATATGAGGATTTTGAGATTACATCAAAAATAAAAAATGTTAAATCAAGTTTATTTGTTGTAAAACCTAGAAATGACATTGTGGTAGATAGAGAGTATGTTTTAAGCAAGATTGGTAAAGTTCCAATGATTGAAGCAAGACCATCTGAATTTTATTATGGAACAATTAGAAGTAAGGGTGTAAAAAGAGCAGGGCATATACCGCATGCTATGAGCTCAAATTGGAAGGATAAATTTCTTGTTGATGAATCATTAAAAGATAAAGATGAAATTGAAGAGATTTTTTATAATTATGATATTAAGCAAGATGAAGAGATAATAATGTATTGTACTGGTGGACTTGAAGCATCTATGAACTGGTTTCTAATAAATAGATATTTAGGCTTTAAAAAAGCAAAAATATATGACGCTTCTATGCGAGAATGGGGAAATCGTGATGATACACCTATTCAAAAATTTAAGTGGGAAGTTTTTAAACGTTGAAATTAGATAAAGTTTTATCATATATTTCACTTACTATTTATATAGGGTTGATTGTATCACTATTTACATTTGAAAATTCGGTGTCTTGGATTTGGACTATAGTTATACCATTATTACCTCTATTGATGGTAGTTGGTGGATATAATAGATTTAGGAATATATGCCCTTTAGCATATATTTCAAAATTAGCTCAGAATATTAATATAGTAAAAAAAAGAAAAGTTGGATTATTTTTAGAAAATAATTACTATTATTTACAATTTTCACTTCTTTTTATTGCTTTTTATTTAAGGTTGATTTTATTAAATAATAATTCAATGTATGTTGGTATCTTTTTTATTTTAGTAAGTATTATAGCTATGTTAACATCTGTCTTTATATCTGGAAAGACATGGTGTAACTTTTTATGTCCAGTTGGTTTTGTTGAAAAATTATATACTCTTTCAAATACATCGAGATACGGTTATGATTCAGCATGTTCAACTTGTAGCGCATGTAAAAAAAACTGTCCAGATATAGATATAGAAAACTCATATTGGAAAGATGATTCTTTAAAATCAAAGCAGTCTTTGTTTTATGCCTTTAGTGGCTTAGTTCTTGGTTTTTATGTGTACTATTACCTTAAAGATGGTTCATGGAATTATTATTTTGGAGGTTCATGGACAAGCGAAGTTTTTTCAATATATGATATTGGTTTTTATTTTGATTCAACTTATAACATCGCAGTAGCTGCATTTTTTACATTATCGTTTTTCTCTATAGCATCTTATATGATTTTTTATTTAATAGAGCGTATGATTATTGATTTTGTAAAAGTAGAGGATATTTCAACTTTTATGCATAAAATGAGAGTGCTTAGTGGATATGTTGCTTTTAATATTTTTTATATATTTGCAGGAGCTCCATCTTACTCAAATTATCCTTTTTTGTATGCATTTTTTCATTTTATTGTTATATCTGTATCCACTGCATTTTTATATAGAGAATTATTTAGGTCTCAGGCATTTTTTCTTCAAGAAAGATTTGCAAGAAATATTTTGAAACGTCAAGGTGTTTCTGATATATCAAATATAAATTTAAAAGAGATATATTACACTTATGTAAATGCGAAAAAAGATAAGCAAAAAAGACTATCAAACTATAAGTCTAGTGTTATTGAACTTATCAGAGATGGTATTATTAATACAAATTCATTTTCTATGCTTGAAGTTATGCGTGAACAGATGGAACTTAGTGAAGATGAACATCAAAAAATCATTAGCGAAGTGAAAAAAGAGTACTGCGATTTTAATGAAGCCACTTTTATGAACTCAGCTGAAAAACATAGACAGTTAGATGGGTATAAAAGAATATTAAAAGCGTACATAGATAAACATACTAGTATAAATCAAAGTGAATTAGAACTTTTACAAGCTCAATTTGATATATCTGATCAGGAACATAACTCAATTTATAATGATTTGATTAACTCTGATACAAAACTTAAAAGTGAAATTATTGATAAATTAGTAACATTAACCAAAATGAGTAAAATTACTTATAGTATAAAAGCAAATGTTTTTATTGAATATAAATTGCTTCAGTATGCTTTTTTATCAAATTTAAAGATGCAAACATTAGAATTATTTGAGCTTCTATATAT
>WFNF01000114.1 GCA_015488775.1 Helicobacteraceae bacterium | reverse complement strand
ATCATTTAAGCCTAAGCCTTGATTATATAAATCATCATTAAAATTTCTTGTACTCATAGATGAGCCTATAGCTATAACACCACCATCTCTAAGTAGTTTTAGTGAAGATAATCTATCATAATTTTTAGTACCAAAAAATTTTATAAAATTTTGTGAAAAATTAGAAGTTAGTGAAGCTATATATAATTTACCATCATTTGTATAACCACCTATAATGTAACCATTGTTTGGTGTTTTAATTACTTTTATAGCTTGTGAATATCTATTTAGATTTATTGTAATATCTTTTGATATTTTTGCATTTTGATTTATCTTAACTATGTAACTACTTATGCCATTTGATTGTTTATGTGCTTCAAGATAATCAAATGCATTATTGTACTCTTCATCATCATAAGAGTTGTTTTTGACCTCATTTACAAGACCAACTACACTTAATGTCCCATCATAATCTTCATTAATGCTATAGGCATTTGTATATGTGTGTTTATCTATCAAAAGTGAATAGTCATTTGAAAACAGTTGTGAACAGATTGTTAAAGTTAAAAAGATTTTATACATATTGTATTATAGTCAAAATAGTTTATTATGCTCTAAAAGCATAACTATAGAACTCTTGCCATGTTTTTTTGCTATATCTAATGCAGTTAATCCAGTATGTGTTGTTAACTCTGTATCACAATCGATTTCAAGCAAAAATCTACAAGTTTCATATTGTGAGTAGTATGATGCTAACATTAATGCAGTCCACCCAAAATTATCTTGTATATTTAGGTCTGCATAGTTATTTACAAGTTTTTTTACAATCTCTATTTTACTAACTGAGGATGCTAACATTAATGCTGTTCTTCCATTTTTATCTTTTATGTTGACATCTGCCCCTAACTCAATTAGCTCATCAAAATGTTTTTTTACATGTGTTGTTTGTTTTTTAGATATATTTTGCATTAGTGCTGAAAGTCCAAGAGCATTTGTGTTGTCATCTACACTTGCACCCTTACTAAGAAGAAGTATCTCTAGGTCTCTATACTCCTCTTGTACGTTTTCTAGTTTAAATATGGCTAAGTGAACTAAAGATAAAGGTGTATTTATGCCATCGCCCATGTTTATATTTGCACCTGCATCTATTAAAATCTTAGCACCAACATAGTTACCAGAGTTTAGTGCAATAAAAAGTGCAGTTTGCATAAATATATTTTTATGATCAAGTGTAGCACCCCTTTTAATTAACATATCTAATTGTAAATTATTTGATTTTGCTGCTAAACAAAGTGCAGAGTTATATTCATAATCTTCACTATCAATAGATATATCCTTGTTTAATAGATAAACCATAACATTATAATTTGAGTATAATATTGAATAATGTAATAAGTTTAGACCTTGTGAATCTTTTATGTTATAGATATTTATATTTTTAATTGAATTAAAAAACTCACTTACATCTTTTGATTGTATGGATATAAATGGATTTACATTAGAAAATCTTTTTTTATTTAAAATCAAATCATTAATGATTTTATCATCATGTTTTTTTGCAATATCTAAAGGGGATAAATTTTCATTATTTTTTAAAGTAATTGATGAGTTAAATGATAAAAGTTTTGAAATAAAGTTGTATTTTTTTAGTTTGATTGACGTATGCAATGGAGTGTTATGAGCCTTATCTCTAATCTCTGTATCTGCGCCGTATTCCAATAATAAATTTAAAGCTTCTATATTGTTGTAGATGATAGATAAATGTATGTAAGGCAGTTGATTAAACTCAATATTATCCAAATCTAATGAGTTTAAAATCTCCTCTTCAAGTTTATTATTTTTAAAAGTTTTTATATAAAAACAAATTTTATTATATGATGATACAAACACTTTTGCTTCGTTTGTATGAAACAGATTTGTTTTTAGTATAGTTGCGCTTTGTAATTTTGTTAAAAAGTCCATAAGTAATGATAACATATTTTACTTTTCAACACTTTCTCCTTTTTCTGACTAATTGTAGAAAAAAAGAAAATATTTATAATAAATGTTTTATATTTGTTCTTGTTTTGATTGAAAAAGTAGATGTGTCAAGACTATAACGTTAAAAACTGGTGTTATTAAAACTGCAAAAGGTACAAGTGATATGATATAAAGTCCAAGTGTATAAAATCTATATTTAGATTTATTTATATACTTTAATTTCATAAAATCATTTTTTGTATATATACTTGAACTTACATCCAAAATCATTAATTTATGAAACAGATAATAAAAAGGAAAGTTAAATGCGAGTATATTGATAAAAGGGATAAAATATAGTGGTATCATCACTATAAGAAGTATAAATGTTACCATTAAGTGTATCATAGTAAAAAAAATATTTGTAACAATGTTTCCATATGATTTTAATTCTATATGATTGTAGTGACGTTTATGTATCTCTTTTACAATTTGTGGTGTTAAAAACCCTATAACAAAAAGTGCTGTAAAAATTGCAACTATAAAGATTACTATTATTCCAACTGTGTATTTAACAAACTCTATAAACCATGATGTTACTGAATTGGTCTTAAGAAAGTCTATGAAACCACCAGAACCCTCATATGAGTTATTTACAGTTTGTGTATGCTCAACTCCATTAATTACGCTAGTTGAAGTAGATGATGATGTGTAGTTAAAGTCACTAAAATTGGTGTTAATAGCATCAAAAGCACTAAAATATAGAGTGTACATAACTAGTAAACTAGCAAAAAATGGAAAAAATGCTAAAAGAAGCATTTTTTTTGTTAAATAATCTTTTAAACTTAATGTATAGATATTCATTATTTATATATTTTCTTTAATTAAATCAACTAATTCTTTAGTTTGCTTCTGTGTATATTTACCTTCATTTGCATAAATAAGTTCACCTTTTTTATTAAATAAATATATGTTGTTTGAATCATCTTTTAAATTCCATTTATCTACTAGATACTTTGTTTTATCTTTAACATATATAGTGTGTGGGTATTTTTCTTGCTTGCTTTTTAAAGATGAAGCAATAGCAAAATTTGGTAACCAAGTTGCATCAAGGTTTATAATTGCTATTGAACTAAATTTAGTTCTGTTAAACTCTTCAGAAGCTATAGCTTCGCTAACATGATTATTAGTATCTTTTTCATCTGGATCAACATAAAAAAGTACATAAACTTTATCTTTAATAATACTGCTATCAAAAGCACCACCAGCAACTGCTTCACCATTATCTTTATCTATAATAATATGTGGAGGTATCTTTCCAATCTCTAAAGCTGATAATGTTAAGGTTAAAATAAGGCTTGTGAATATATATTTCATATGACTCCAATTTTTTACATTATTATAATGTATGATTATTAAATACACAAATATTTTGAAATATTTTCATAAATTACACTATAATTGCGTATATATAGTAGTGTAGGAAGTTATGTGAAAACCCCTTTAGAAGATTTTATAGAATATAAAAGTAAAACAGGAATGCAGTGTGGTAACTATAGTATAGATTTACCTGAATTAGAAGCTGATGAACAATATAGATTTCATTTTGATGCGACTAAGTGTATAGGTTGTAGATGTTGTGAGGTTGCTTGTAATGAGCAAAACAATAATCCAGCAGATATTAAGTGGAGACGAGTAGGTGAGATGGAGGGGGGAGCTTTTCCAGATACATTAATGTTATTTAACTCTATGTCTTGTAATCATTGTGTAGATCCTGCTTGTTTGATAGGTTGTCCAACAGAGTCGTACATAAAGTTTGATAATGGAATAGTTTTTCATGATGATGATGCTTGTATAGGTTGTCAGTATTGTACATGGAACTGCCCATATTCTGTGCCAACATACCATGAAGAGAGAAAAATAGTTACAAAATGTCATATGTGTCATGAACGATTAGATGTTGGAGAAAGTCCAGCTTGTGTTCAAGCTTGTCCATCTGCTGCAATTGAGATTGAGGCTGTTAAGGTTGATGAGTGGTTAGATAAAGATATAGATGAACAAGGTAATATGCCACATCTTGTAGATGCAAGAGTTACTAACTCAACAACAAGATACACTTTGCCAGACAATATGCCAGAAAATATGAAAGAAGCAGATGAACATATATTAAAACCTTTCCATTCAGAAACTCCACTTATCTTTTTAACTGTATTGACACAGATGAGCTTGGGTGCATTTTTTGCTTTATTTATGGGTCAACTTTTTTCTATGTTTGGTTTTAAAGAACCAAGTTTTGTATTTGCTTTGTTTGCACTTATCCCAGCTGCAACTGGTTTACCTCTTGGTGCTTTACATCTTGGAAGACCATATAAGGCTATGATGGCTATGAAAAATTGGAGAAACTCTTGGTTTAGTAGAGAGGCGATAGCCTTAGCTGCTTTTGCAGGGATAATGTCCTTAGTTGTGGTTATGTACTTTTTTAATATTTCAGGAGTTATTATACTTTTTGTTGAGTTTATCGGTTTAATTGCTGGTGTTTATGGAATATATTCACAAGCTATGATATATAGAATAAAAGCAAGACCATCATGGGATAGAAAAGTAACAAATATGAAATTTTTTGCTACATCTTATCTTGGTTTATATCTCATTGCATTTATAGCATTGTTGAATGATTTTGATGTTAGTGTGATTTTAAGTGTTTCTTTACTTATAGCTTTATCACAAGGTTTTTTCATATATGAAGACTATAGAGATTTAAAATCTTCTAATCAGAAAGAGCTTGTAAAAACAACAAGACTTTATGAAGAAAATTTTAAATATGTTCACTTTTTTAGAGCTATATCTTACGTTATAGGAGCTATCTTACTTCCTATACTTGTTGTAATTTTAATAAGTTCAAATAGTTTATTTGGAGCTAGTGTAACTTTAGGTCTAGCACTTTTAATCTCTTTACTTAGTGAACTTAGTGACAGATTTCTGTTTTATACAACTTCTCAAGCCTTAAATATGGCAGGAAGTTTTTTCGTAGCAAAGCAAAGAGGGTAGGTTGATGATAGGTAAAATAAAAGATTTTCTAGGTTTTGATATAAAAGCAGAAAAATATAAGCTTTCAAGAGATCCACAGTTTGGTATGATAAGTGATGCTAAAAAACCAGATAAATGGGTTTTCTCAACTTGTGGTTACTGTGGAGTAGGGTGTGGACTTTATATAGGTGTAAAAGATGGTAAAGCTGTTTATACAAAAGGAAATCCAAAACATGATGTTAACATGGGAACTCTTTGTCCTAAGGGTTTAAGCGAACATCAACTTATAAACTCAGGTGATAGACTTCTCTATCCAATGATTAAAAAAGATGGTGAACTACAACGTGCATCATGGGATGATGCTTACACAAAAGTTGCAGATAAATTTAAAGAGATATCTCAAAAGTACGGTAGTGATAAAATAGGTGTTCTCTCAACAGGTCAAATGTTAACTGAAGAGTTTTACACACTTGGTAAATTTGTTCAACTAGGGCTTAAAACAAACAATTATGATGGCAATACAACTTTATGTATGGCTAGTGCAGTTGTTGGGTACAAACAATCTTTAGGCTCAGATGGACCAACAAGTTCTTATGAAGATTTTCAACATGCAGACACTATCTTTTTAATTGGTGCAAATATTGCAGATAATCATCCTATATTAAAGTTGCATATAGCTAAAAATGAGAAAAAACCAAAAATAGTTGTTATAGATCCTAGACGTTCAAAAACATCTCAAATGGCAGATTTATACATACCATTAAAGCCTAGAAGTGATTTAGCTTTGTTTAATACACTTTGTTACATTGTTCTTGAACAAGGATGGGAAAATGAAGAGTATATATCTAAAAATGTTAATGGCATCAAAGAGTTAAGAAAACATCTTGAAGATTATAAACCGAGTGATGTTGCAAATATTACTGGTATAGATGTTAAAACACTTTATGAGTTAGCAAGATTAGCAGCTAGCTCAGAAAGTTTTTTAAGTGCTTGGACTATGGGGATAAATCAGTCTTTTATGGGAACAGATAGTGTAAGTGCTATTATTAATCTTCATCTCTTAACCGGTCAGATAGGAAAAGAGGGTAGTGGACCTTTTTCAATAACTGGTCAATGTAATGCTATGGGAACAAGAGAAACTGGTTTTACTTCATCTTTGCCAGGGTATAGAAACTATGGAGATGATGCTGCTTTAAAAGAGTATGCTTCTATAGTTGGCGTGCCAGAAGATATAATTCCAAGAAAACGTGGTTATAAATATGCTGAGATTATTGATGCAATAGAAAGAGGTGAAATAAAAGCACTTTGGGTTGTTGCTACAAATCCATTAGTGAGCTTTGTTAACCAAGATAAACTAAGAAAAGCTTTAAATAAACTAGAGATGTTAGTTGTTCAAGATGCTTTTATGTCAGATACAGCAATAGAGGCTGATGTTATCTTTAGCGCGGCTACTTGGGGTGAGAAAGAGGGTGTTTATACAAACTCTGAAAGAAGATGTAATAAGGCAAATATTGCAGTAAAACCACCAGAAGATGCTAAAAGTGATTTTGATATTATATTAGATTTTTCAGATAGATTTTTTGGTGTAAGAGATATGCTTTTTAAAGGTTGGAGTGAACCTAGAGATGCTTTTGAAGAGTGGAAAAAAGTATCCAAGGGACAACTTTGTGATTACTCTGGTATGAGTTACGAATCAATTGAAGAAAATAGTGGAATACAATGGCCTTGTAATGATGAACATCCTAATGGCTCTAAAAGACTTTATGATGAATCTATCCCATATAGAACTGCTGATAAAAAAGCTAAACTTTTATGTCTTGATTGGATTCCACTTCAACAACCTTTAAATGAAAATTTCCCAGTTATGCTAAATACTGGTAGAACAGTAGAACAGTGGCATACAAGAACAAAAACTAAGTCTATAGATATACTAAATGACTTAGCACCAGAAGCATGGGTAGAGATAAACCCAGTTGATGCTATAAAGCTTGAAGTTAAAAGTGCAGATAGAATAGATGTAAGTTCACAAAATGGTTTAGTTAAAGATATAATAGTTAAAGTAACACAAAATGTTGCTCCTATGAATGTGTTTATACCATTTCATTACAATACACAGTTGGTAAATGAGTTAACAAACTCTATGTTTGATCCAAAGTCAGGTGAGCCAAATTATAAACAAACAGCTATACAACTTCATTCACAAAAGCATCCAGAGGGTATTAGTTTTGAAAAAGAGAAAATAGTTGCTGAAATATCTTATGAAAAAAACGAAGATTCTAATATAGTGAAAGATTTAAATATATCTTCTATGAAGATATAAAAAGATAATAGATACTTTCTTAAGTATCTATTGATATAACAAAATAATAATATAAGAGATTAAATCTCTATATATTATCTTCCATTTACTGCTGCACCCATATCCCACATTGGTAAGAATATACCTAAAGCAAGTAAAATAACCATACAAGCAATTACAAGTAACATAATAGGCTCTATAGCTTCAGATAAACCATCAATAATGGCATCAAATCTCATCTTATAGTATTCCATTACTTTCATCAACATGGCATCAAGTTGACCAGAATTTTCACCAGCTGCAATCATTTGTAAAATCATATTTTCAAATAATCCTGTTTCTTTTAGACCTGTGTGTAGAGTTCCACCTTTTTCAACTGTTGAATTAACTCTAGATAATTTATCTTTCAGAGGTAAGTTTTCAATCATATCTGTAGTCGTCTCAAGAGCTTCACTAATTGGTATACCTGCTTGAACTAGTTCAGAAAATACTAAAGTAAATCTTGAAAGTGTAGAAAACTTAATAATATTTTTTATTAAATAAACTTTCAATAAAAATTGATGAAATTTATATCTAAATGGCCTAGAGTGATTTAAAAAATATTTAAATACCATAAAAAATATAGCTATCCCAGCTAAAACATATACTCCATATGTATTAAAAAGATGTTCTAAAAATAGAAGTATTCTTGTTGGAAGAGGTAACTCAGCATGTAACTCTTCAAATATTGCTTTAAATTGAGGTACAACATAAGATATAAGAACAGTAAAAGCTACAGCCATGGCTATCATAACATTTCTAGGATAAGCCATAGCCTTTTTAAATTTAATGATATTTGATCTAATCTCTTCAAGCATATCAGCAAGTTTATAAAGTGCTTCAGCCATATTACCTGTTTTTTCACCAAGATGAACCATAGCTAAAGTTAGGGTACCAAGTTCAAATTCAAAATTTCCAACAGAGGTTGATAAAGCATGCCCTGCATTAATATCTTCTGCAATTTTTGTAAAAACTATTTTTAATGCAGGATCATCAGTTGCATCTGCAATCTCTTTAAATGAGTCGTGTATAGAAATACCTGCATTAGTCATAACAGCTAGTTGCCTAATTGAAGCAATTTGTGCATCCATTTTGATTTTTTTCTTGCTGATATTCTTTACAAGATTATCTTTAAATCGTTTTAGCTGATCCTCAAGAGGTTCAGTTGCATTTTCAACTTTAATTAATATACCATTAAATTTTACTTTAGCTAAATAATTTGCCTCTTTTTTACTTTCAGCATAAAAACCGTGTTCAGTTTTTTTACCTTTTGCAAGTATAGTTGCTTTAAAATAATTCATCCTTTTGCCACCCTTAAAATTTCTTCAACAGTTGTAACACCATCTAATACTTTTTGCATACCATTTGAAAACATATCTTTAAAACCCTCTTTTATAGCCTGCTCAGTTACAACATCATTTGATGCACCTTTAGCAATAAGACTTGATATCTCATCAGAGATAGGAAGAACTTCACAAATCATCTCTCTTCCCATATATCCAGAGCCATTACACTCTCTACATCCGTCACCTTTAAATATTATACTATCACTTTTAATATATTGAGCATAATCTTTTAAAATAGTTTTTGGAATAGGGTCTAATTGCTTTTTACAAGACTCACAAATCTTTCTAACAAGACGTTGAGCTTGTATGGCTTGAACCGCGCCAGAGATAAGATAAGGTGGAATCCCCATATCTGACATTCTTGAGATTGCACTTACAGCGTCATTTGTATGTAAAGTAGAAATTACAAGGTGTCCTGTAAGTGCAGCCTTAATAGCAATTTCCAAAGTTTCATAGTCACGAATCTCACCAATCATAATTTTATCTGGATCTTGTCTAAGTATAGATCTAAGTGCATCTGCAAAAGATAAACCAACACTAGCATTTACTTGAACTTGCTGAATAAGATTCATTCTATACTCAACAGGATCCTCAACAGTTATTACCTTCTCTTCAACACTTCTAAGCTCATTTAAAGCTCCATACAAAGTTGTAGTTTTACCAGATCCAGTTGGACCTGTAACTAAAACTATACCAAAAGGAACATCCAATGCTGTTCTTAATTTTTTATATGAATTTGAATCCATACCTGCATCTTCAAGTTTAACAAGGGCTTTTGATTTATCTAAAACCCTCATTACAATTGATTCACCATATAATATTGGTAAGGTTGATATACGAAAATCATACTCATACCCGCTAACTGTAGCAGAAAAACGACCATCTTGGGGTTTTCTTTTTTCTGCAATATCAAGGTTAGCTAAAAGTTTCATTCTAGAAGCTAGAGGAGGATATATATCTTTATCAAAAATAAATACTTCACTAAGCTTACCATCAATTCTACCACGAACAACACAGTTGTTTTCAGTAGGTTCAATATGGATATCACTAGAGCGGCCTTTAATAGTTGTTGAAAGTACAACATCAATTAGTTGTAAGATTGATGAAGCTTCTTGTTGTTCACTAGGATCGCCTATTGAGTTTAATTCATTTCTAATATTAGTAACTAAACCTTTAACACTATCTTTTAACTCTATTTTAAATAAATATGTTTCAACTTGTTTTGTAGTTGCAATAGCAATTTGAATGGGCTTTCTAGGAAATAGTCTTTGTATATTTTCTTGAGCTTCTATATTTAATGGATCAGTAAAACAAACTGTAATATTAAGTTCATTCTGTGATATAGGTATAGCTTTAAATTTTTTTAGTTGAGCTAATGGGACACGTTCAGCTATACGGTAGTCCATATCAATAGAATCTAAATCAATAAATTGAACTTCCATTACATCTGCTAAGTACTGTAAAACTTCCTGTTCTTTTAAAAAATGATATTGGTTTATAATACTAAGTTCATATCGTCCAGCTCTAATCTGCTCAACAACAAAGCGTTTAACAAAGTTAGCTGATACCGCACCAACCCTAGTTAAAGTTTCAAGTAAAATATCAGGTTTAACACCACGTGATGTTAATCTTTCAATTTGAGCAGTAGTTATATGTTTTTTAGTTAATAAATCTTGTGTAATTCTATCCAAGTTATCTCCTAATTATATATATGGCGTTTAAGAAGCATTCTATCATAATACTCCTCTATTACCATTTTTTTAAAATTATGCTTTTTAGATAGGTAAAGCTTATATGAAACCTTTGGATTACTCTTGCTAGTGAAACTATATACACTTTTAACAGATTTGTCCGTTTTGTTTGTATATAAATCAAAAACAGTTGAAAGAACATAGTCTGTTGTTGGAAATTTATAAGTATCTAAAGGATATTGGTCCAATAATGAATGGTATAAAAGTTTCTTTTGCATAACAATTATACTTAAATAACTAGCATTAGCTCTAGAATTTTTTGTATCTCCTAAAAGTGCAATTGGATCTGCTAGATTGTCAATATTATCACTATATAGACACGAAAAGGCATATAAAGACAAAAATTTTTCATCTTTTTTATAAGATGGAAAAATATTTTTTGCTATTTCACAAGCATTTCTAAATTCTGAATTTTCGTATAGTCTATACACTTCACCTTTATTTCCAGCATTTAAAGTAAAAATAAATAAAACAATAATTAATGTAATTCTCATTTGAATTTACCTTTATTGATTTTTTTATATAACTCTTTTGCCTTAAGTGAATTTGAATGTTTGATATAAGAAGTTAAAGTTTTTTTAGCCTTCTTCTTATCACCAAGTTTCATTAGTGATTTTACAAATAGAATCCAACTTTCATCTATATTTGAATCAAGTTCATTTGTAACTAGAGAGTAGCTTTTAGACATTTTATAGTTACCCTTACTATAATAATATTTAGCTAAAAACAATGATAATACTGGGCTTTTATTATTTTCAAATCTTTTTATTACATCTTGTATGTCATTACTAGAACTTTTTACATCAATAGTTATATTTGGATTTTCTGTAACTTCATTTTGATTAACTATATTACTATTTTCGTTAACCTCCTGTGTATTATAATTATTGTTTTGATATGTTTGAGTAGGTTGATTATATCCATATTGCTGATTATTTGGATATCCAGATTGATTATTATAAACTCTTTGATTATTATTTTGTTGATACTGCTGTTGAGGATAATTATTTTGAGGTCTGTTCTGATAGCCTCTATTATTATTGTTAGTATCTGAGTATGAATCACCTTGATTATTTTGTATATTATTATTATAAGAGTTTTGCTGATTATTTTGCATGTTATTCGTATAATTATTGCTGTCTTGCATATTCTCATCGAAATTATCTAGAAAAGTCATGGATGGAGTCATAACGTCAGTATCTGAATTGTTAATATCATCTTGACTATGATTAGGATCTACTTTATCAACTTGTCTGGTGTTGTTTTGCAAAATATTTGCTGTAGATTTTTTAATATTTGTATCAAAAACTAAGTTCTGTGGATGCTTTTCATTAGTGGCTATATCTTTTGAGCTAATTACAAAAGATAAAACTATTACTAAAATTATACTCAAAGATGTTATTAAAACTATAGGGATATATCTTTTTATTGTGTATCTTAGCCATCTTCTTTCTAAATCTTGTATATTAAGCATCTAAAAGTCCTGTATGAATTGCTGCCATCTCAATAATTTTTGGTGTTATACTAGCATAATTTATTTTTGTTGGCTGATTCTCTTCATACCAAGAATATATCTGAAAAAGTGAAAACATAAGTTTATTTGTATCTCTGTAATTTCCATTAGTATGTTTATGTACAGTTTTAATATTATTATCATTAAACATATTCGCAACATCAAATGAATTAGCTTTCATAAGTTTTTTTTGTATATAAATTTTCAATTCGGCTCTTGTTGCATTTACAAGTTCAATTGATTCCCATATTCTAGTTTGAAAATGCTCTTTTGCAATAATATCTTCTTTCTCAGTTTTATGTAAAGATATGACAAACTTGATTTTTCTACTATCTGACAAAAGTCTTATTTTTTCCATTAAAGAGGCACTGTACAATTGTGCTTCATCTAAAAGTAGCAGTGGAATCTCTTCAAATTTAAATCTACTAGCAATTTTATCAAACTGCGTAAAATTGACTTCAGATGCAAATTCAACATCATATAACTCTTTTGCTAGAGTTATCAAAAATTCACTTTCATCAATTATTGGTGTATGAAAAATAACAACTTTCTGTCTTTTACTAAGATCAGAATGTAATTTATTTAAAAGCATACTTTTACCAGTCCCTGGTTTACCAAATAGTAATATCATCTTTAGTGGTTTTTTTACAGAGTCTTTGAGAGCTTGGTAGATAGAGGATACTCTATCTAGTTGAACGTAGTCTTTTACATCGACTACGTCCATAAAAACATTTTGAGGAGTTTCAAAAGGACTATTCTTCATCGTTATTAGAATCTTCCTCTTTATCCTTACCTGGAAGGCCAGTCATTTTATGAGTAATTCCAGTATAACCTAAATCAGATAATGAAAATTTATCTTGATCAGCTTTTATTATATGTGGCTCAATTATAATAACAAGTTCTTCAACTTGTTTAATTTTTTCATCATATCTAAAGAAGTAAGATATACCTGGAATATCACCAAGTAAAGGCACTTTATTTGTTTTTTTACTCTCTTTAGTACTTATAAGACCACCAAGTATAACTTTATGGCCATCTTTAACAGTTACAACTGATGATAATTGACGTCTATTTAAATCAGGTGGAATAGTTCTACCATTTGGGTCAGCTTTTATAAATGCATCTGCTTCACGTGTTTCTGAAATTGATGGATTTATCTTAAGTGTTATTGTACTATCATCAGAAATCTCTGGTGTTATATCAAGTAAAACTCCTGCAAATACAGAAGATATAATATCTTGTTGTACAGTTGCAGCTACCCCACCACCTGTACCTTGTTGATTTGATGCTTGTGAGATTTTATAAAAAAACTCTGTACCAACAGTAATTAATGCCGGTTGATTATTTAAAGTTAATATCTTAGGGTTAGAAATAGCTTGTACATCACCTTGTGTATCAAGAAATTTTACTACTTCACTAATAGAATTAGAACCTGATATTTTTATAAGTGGTCCAGTTGATGCTCCATTACCACTTAAATCAATAGCTCCATCATAATCTACAGTCATATTTTGTAAAGAATAAAGTTGTTTCCAATCTATACCAGTTGATCTTGAATTATCTAAAAGTACAGCATACATTTTCACATCTATCAATACTTGATACGATACTTTCTTTTGCAATGTTTCAAGATATATACCTAATCTATCTAATTGTTTTACAGTTCCAGTAACAGTAATCATACCAGCGTTTTTATTTATAATCGGAGATTCAGCTTGGTAATTATCTTCTGGTCTATTCATAACTCTTTGAAGCTCAAGATCTAACTCTTCCCAAAATTTAACTTCATCAGTTGTCTCAATTGTTGTACCAGATTTTGAATTAGAATTTCCACTGCCAGAAGAAGCACCACCAGCACCACCACCACTAGCACCACCACTAGCACCACCACCCATTAACCCACCTGCACCTGAAGCACTTAAACTCGTTGTGTCAACTGAACTTAATGATACATCTGTACTACCAGTTGATTTTCTTTGCGAAATTATATAATCAATATTAAAAGTTTTAGTTTTAAGGTATGATATCTTTAAAATGTTATCTTCTAGAGAGTAGTTAAGGTTATTTTCTTTTAAAATTAAAGCTAAAACTTCATCAATAGTAAGGTTTTTAAGATTAGTTTTATTTAGTGGCTGATCTAAAACTCTTTGAGCTTCTGGATCAGTTACTATAATACTAAAACTACACTCATCACTTAGTTGCTCAACAAAGTCAGTTATTGTTGTTCCCTTAGATGAAGATATAGTAAATAACTCATAAGTACAGTTTGCATAAGCACTGCTAGATAGCATTATAGCTGTTGCAACGCTTAAGATTGTTTTGTTTAGTTTTGAATTTATGTTTTTCATTTCAATACCTTATTTTGAACTAAATTTTAATTTTTTATATTTTGATTTTGTACTAATCTTTATCTCTTTTGAAGATTTAGAAAGTATTACATCAGATTGAGTTATTTTCATAACCTTGTACCCATTTATAGACTCACCTAGTTTTATCCATTTTCCGTTTATTAATGCGTTAGAGTTCATTACTGCATATAATTTAAAAGTTGGTTCAATATTGTTTTGAACATTATGAACATTTTTAATAGAATTTGTAGAGGTATTGCTAATAGAAGCATTACGCATAATAGGTTGCGCAGCTACTTTTTTCTTTTTATCATCCTTTGGAATTATAATTATAAAAGGATTATTTAATTTATTTAGTTTTGCAATACTTGCCGATTTTCTATCTTTTTTTATAGCACTGACTTGTTCATCTACCCAAGATAAATCATTGTTAGATGAGCTATTGCTATCTAAATCATTGTTTGCAGCGAAAATTGCTGTAGTGGCAATTAGTAATAATAAAGTTTTCATTAGTATATAATCCCCCATACAGATAAATTTATATCAGTAATTAAACGTTTCTGATCAGAAAGTGATAAATCATGAACATCAACAATCAAATCACTAGTTTCAAGTGAATTAATAAATTTTAAATTATTAATGTATGATGCACTAGTTTTTATTTGTATATCTAAAATATGACCAAACGATACATTTGATTCAGCTAAAGTATTATTGAAATCCAAAAGCTTTACTTTATACTTTTTAGCATTTTTAGAGATAGAATTTATAAATTCACCCCATGTTTGCTCATCATAATAAAGTTCAGATATTTGAGATATTCTATTTTTTATGTAGCCATTGTTGTCTTTAACTTGAAAATATCTAGTTTCAATCTCTTTTGTTTGTGCTTCAATTAAAGGAATCTTACTCTCTGGATTCACTTGTAAATATCTTTTATCAGTATTTAATTTTGCGTCTAAAGAGGTGACTTGCTCTCTAACATCATTAAAACCTAGTTCAGCACTTTCCCAAAAAAGAAGATATGAAAAAGCAACGAGTCCAGCAAAAATCATTGCATAAATCATTTTTACTTCTTTATCTTCTTTCTGAGCAAAGGCTTGATCAATCTGATATAAGTATTCTTCAATATTTATCTTACTCATTTTATTACCACCTTTAATATACCACCATAGCGTTTTATGTCTTCATCAAAAGATATATACTCTAAGGAAAAGTTATATTTACTAGATTTTTTCTTAGTCAAATACTCAACCAAAGACGTAATAGCATTTGGTCTTTTTGATGATAAGTTAAAATAAAAGTTTTTACTATCAACTTGCTCATATTCTAAACCACGTAGTTGTACTCCGTATGCATTAAAATCTTTTGTAAAGTTTCCTATGATCTTTGCTTTCATTGGATAATTAACTTTTACATCGTGTATCTTAACTAAAGTACTTTTCTTATCATTGTAAATTGTATTCTCAGAATCTAAAAGTGTTTGAAACTTTTTCTGATTTGCTAATTTTAAATTTATTGTTGCCTCTCTAGTAACTCTGTCATTATGCACTTCTTTATATTCGCTAGTTAGAAGTGCATGGTGTAACTCTTCTGCGTAAGTTAGTCCCCAATACACACCAGGATATATAAAAGCAACTAAAAGTGCAGCTGCTGTTGTCATAATAAGCTTACCACTTGCTCTTTCAATGAACGGTGGTGGTCTATGAAATATAGAGAAGTTACACTCATATTTATTTTCACTCTCAACTTGAGTGTATAAATGCATTAAAGAGTGTATTTGATCTACATAAAATGATTCGTTTTCAAAGCCATAATCAAAATCGAATGAAGAAGATGCCAAACCAAGATATGTTTGCGTGTATTCATCTAGACCATCTATCTTACCAACTTGTGAACCGATATAAACATGATCAAATTTTTCAAATTCAAAAGCACGTTTAGCGTAAGTTATAACATCGTTTATATGTAAAAAAACTTCACCAAAAAGTTTAATTAAATATTTTTGATATTCAGCATTAACTGTACTTAAACCCTCTTGTGCTAATATTTGAACAAATATATTTAGCTCTATTTGCTCACCTAATAACTCACAAAATCTTTCATGCATTGCAACAAAAGAGTATTTTAAAGATTTTGTGTATACAAATTTTTCTTCATTATATAAAGTGAAAAATGCATCATTTTCTTGAAAATATATAAAACAATGTACACCATTGTCTTCTATAATCTCTTTTGTATATAAAGATTTAAGTAATAGTGGTACAGGTACAATTTGATCAATGTATTTGATTTTTTGAACTGTATCTTTAAACTCATCTTCAAGATTAAGTGGATCAACCACAAAAACATGAAAATATCTGTTGTTTTCATCAGAATTTGTAAAAGATTCAACATAATTTATTGAATACTCAATTGCCATATCAAGTGCTAAGTCTTCATATGTTTTACTCTCAATAACGTCACCAATATCTTCATCAGGTATGTTTTTACTAATTTCAATTACTGATGTAATAAAGCTATTTGTGTTTAAGTATGAGATTGCAAATTGATCTTTTTCAAAAGTCGCAGCCTTGCTCTCTGCAATCCTAGTAGAGTTACCTTTATAGTAACTCTTATTATAAGGATTTATAGAAAGTACGTTAGAAAATGTCTGTTTTGATTCTGCCATTTTTTTTCCTACTTGAATTTTACGGATATCATCCCGCAAAAACTATCACCATTGTAAACTTCTACTCGGTATAATTTTTTTTCCGTATCTATAGAATAGTTTTGTTGTATTTCTCGCTTGAGTATTTTAACACTACTATCATCACTTCCGTTTCGATTCCTGTATCCTATAACATTTACCCTTAGGGAGTCATCAGATATTACTTTAAAATCGTCTTTTATAATTATTTCTGAAGCAAATGTTACAATTTTATCAAACTTTTCTGATAGAATTCTAATTTTGCTATTACATTTTATATATTTAAACCTTTCTGGATAGAGTTTAGACAGCTTTTTATTTGCTAAATATAATTGAAAATAACCATTTTTTTTCTCATAACTACCTAGATAACTATTAAATTTAAATTTATTATTTTTTAATTTCAATGGTATATATTTGAGTTTAGGTCTAATGTTATTTAAATTTATATATATTGCATTATTTATTTTGAGGTATGATTCTTTATTTATCTGATTGTATATATCTTCTACATTTAGTTTAAAATCCCTTTTAAAATCTATGCTCATAATTTGCATAAATGCTTCAATTGCTCTAAGTTGATAATAAACCTTTTGTGATGTTGTTTTCAGATTTTTACTAGTTTCAATTGCAAAAGCTGGTTTAGAATTTTTAATTGAAAAATAAGTTAGTGAATTTTGCATCTCTAAATCTTCAAGTGCAGTTTTAGTATTTCTTACATGAAATAGATGATGATCTTGTAAAAGTTTTTCATTTGTTATATCATTAACTCTTAATGCTATGTCATTAAGTTTTTTAAATGAACTGTTAACATCCAAAGATTCTTGATCAATTACACAAGTTTGTCCCCATGAATTTGGATTAAAAATTAGATTTTGATAATCACTCCTATAAAATCCATGTCCATCATGCAAGTTTAATACAAGAGAAACTCTTGGATTAAGAATTATACTTTTAACTCTTTTTACAATTTCATAATCTTCATCATCCTCTTTTATATGTGCAAATTTTCTATTCATATCTCCATAAAAACCGCGTACATTATGTTGAATACTTTTTATATTTAGATTTGGTATTACCCAGACATTAGCAGATTTTATATTGTATCTTGTGGCAATTAAATTAGCTGCTTCATAGCCACCAGGTTCATTCCCATGTATTCCACCGATAATTAGAAGAGTTGGCTTAGATATATTATTATCAAATTTTACTAAATCAAATGCTTGTAGATAAAGTACAAAAAAAGTTAAACTTATAATAAGTTTCATTATTTTTCTACAATGATTTTAAATTCAGAGTCTTTATATGTAACAATTAAGGTTTTTTTACCTTTAAAATTTGCTCTTTTAGATGTATACATTTCAAAAAAGCTTATCATAAATGTACTATCTAAATCAGGGTATGGAGTGATTGTAATATTATTGATTAATATTTTTTTTGTATCTTTATATGCAAAAATTGCTTTTTTAAAAGCATAAAATTCATTATATCTTTTTTTATCGAATCTAATGAACTCTTTAGAATACATTGATATATATTTTTCAAAATCATTATAAATCCAATTATATCTCCACTTATAAAGATTTGATAATAAATGTGTATAAATCTCTTTTTGATATGTTTTGATTTTCTTTTGAGAAATTATCAAATCTGAATTTTTTATGCTTATATTGCTTTCTAAGGACAATAGTTTTTCATTTTCAATGGCAATACAACCTTTTGTAAATGAATCTCTTTCCTGATGAAGTGGCAAGCCATGTATCCATATACCAGATCCATTTTTATCTCTTACCTTATCAAACACATTTGGATATGATGTTACAAAAGCTAGTGGTCCATAAAAACTATCAACATTTTTTTTAACTTTAACTAGTTCATATACTCCAATAGGAGTTTTTAAATCACCCTCATACTCTTTGTCGCCATGATTCTTTCCTGTAAAAGCACTGTATGATTCAAGTTTATTGTACGAACCATTACTATCTTTGATATATACAGATAAGGTGGAACTGTTTTTATCACAGTATAAAATAGTTTTATTTATATCAGAATATCCAAATTTTAAATCTGTATTTGCTAACTTTTTATTCCAAAAATCTAATGATGTTAAATTTAAATCAAAATTTTTTTCTAAATCTATAATTCCAGTAACTCTGTATTTTTCTAAAAAATCATTTGAATATAGAGTAGATAAAAAAATACAAAAGAAAAATATTTTTTTTACCATTGGTAGCCTAAATCACTTAAAAACTCTTTATCATTTGTCCAGCCTTTTTTTACAGAAACAAAAAGATCTAAGTATAGTTTTTTTCCTGAAAAGGCTTCAATTTTCATTCTAGCGCCTTTACCAACTCTTCCAATTGCATTTCCAGCTTGTCCAATGATAATCCCTTTTTGAGATTCTTTTTCAACAATAATCGTCGCTCTAACTGTATCCATAGTGTCAGTTTCATCAATTTTATCTATAATTACATCACAATAATAAGGGATTTCATCGCTATAATTATCAAATATAGCTTCTCTAATAAACTCTTTATATATATTTCTAATAAGTTCATCAGTTATATCTTCTGGATCGTACAGGTAAGGCGATTCATCCAAAAGTTTTGTTATTTCAACAAGTAAATCTTTTGTTCCAACACTTTTGTTTACTGAAAAAGGTATTAATGCTTCAAAGTGTTTACTTAATGAGTTGTATTGCATTATTCTTTTAAGAAGTTTTTCTTGTTTTACTTGATCAATTTTACTTAACACTATAATGTGTTTTTTATTCTTTTTATTTAATTTTAAAAAGTTTTCATAGTGTGATATGTCATCAGTAACTGGTGCTAGATAAACAAGTACATCACAGTCACTCATTGCTTTCATTGCTTCTTCAAGCATAAACTCATTTAAAACTTTTTCTTTTTCATGAATACCTGGAGTGTCAACAAAGATTATTTGATTATCTTCATACATAACTATTGCATTAGATCTTCTTCTAGTAGCATTGGCTTTGTGTGAAACTAGGGCGATTTTTTCACCCAAAATATGGTTAACTAGTGTACTCTTACCAGCATTTGGTCTTCCCAAAATTGCTACAAAACCTGCTTTACTCATTTAATGCCTTATAATATGTATTTAGATAGATTTTCGTCTTCAACTAAATCATCTAAAGTTTCATGAACTAACTCTTTAGTTACTTTATACTCTTTGTCTTTGTACTCATCTGCTTTAAAACTAATCTCTTCTAAAATATTTTCTAAAACAGTGTGTAAACGACGAGCACCGATATCTTCACTTTTTTCATTTGCTTTTTGAGATAGTTCAGCTATAGAATGTATGGCTTCATCTTCAAATACCAACTGCACATCTTCAACACTTAAAAGAGCTTTATATTGTTCTAGTAGTGAGTTTTTAGTTTGTGTCATTATTTTATAAAGAGCATCTTTTGTCAATGAATCTAGTTCAACTCTAAGTGGAAATCTACCTTGAAGCTCTGGAATTAAGTCGCTAGGCTTGCTTACATGAAATGCTCCAGCACTTATAAAAAGTATGTGATCTGTATTTATTGAACCATGTTTTGTGTTTACGGTTGATCCCTCAACTATTGGTAGTAAATCTCTTTGAACACCCTCTTTAGATGGATCACTTCTACCATCATTTCTGCTAGCAACAGCAATTTTATCTATCTCATCAATAAAAATGATTCCACCTTGCTCTGCTCTTTTTAAAGCTTCAGATTTTATGTATTCCATGTCTAAAAGTTTTTCACTTACAGATGTTTCTAAAATCTTTTTAGCATCTTTAACACTTACCTCTTTTTTATTATCACCTTTATTTAAACCAGAAAACATTTTGGAGATAGATTCTTGAACATTAGCCATCTCTGGTGGTAAATTAGAATCTACAAGTTCTATATTGATCTTTGGTAATTCAACTTCAATTTTTTTGTCATCCATTTTACCATCTAAAACTTTTTGCTCCATTTTTTTATAAGCAATTGTATATTCATCTTTTTTTGCATCTGTTGCTAAATTTGGTAAAGGTGGTATTAACTTTTCAACAATAGTTTTAAGAACCTCTTCATATATAGTTTCTTTTGAGTTTTCTACTTGCTCTTTTTTTACTAAATCCATAGAAGTTATTACTAAATCTCTCACCATAGATTCAACATCACGACCAACAAATCCAACTTCTGTAAATTTTGATGCTTCAACTTTAACAAATGGCACAGCCATCATCTTTGCTAATCTTCTTGAAATTTCAGTTTTACCTACACCTGTTGAACCAATCATAAGTATATTTTTTGGCGTAATCTCATGACGCATCTCATCATCAAGTTGCATTCTTCTATATCTTGATCTAAGTGCAATTGCTATAGTTTTTTTTGCCTTATCTTGACCTATTACAAAGTTATCAAGATATTTAACTATCTCTTTTGGTGTCATATTCATCTGATTTCCTAAAGTTTTAGAGTTTTGATAGATTTATTTGTATAAATACAAAGATCAGCAGCTATGTTTAGAGACTCTTTTATAAGATTTTCTTCATCTAAATTTGAATGTTTTTTTAGTGCTCTTGCAGCAGATATAGCATAATTTCCACCGCTACCTATTGCTGCTATTTCACCATCTTCAGGCTCAACTACATCACCTGTACCTGTTAGTATAAATATATGTTCTTTATTTAGAACTATCATCATAGCTTCTAAACGTCTTAGTACTTTATCTTTTCTCCAAGCTTTAGAAAAGTCGATAATTGCTTTAACTAAATCACCTTTTCTTTGTGAAAGAAACTCTTCAAACATATCAAAAAGATTAAAGGCGTCTGCAGTGCTACCAGCAAAACCTGCTAGTATTTCACCATTATATAAAGAGCGTATTTTTGTAGCATTGTTTTTTAAAACTGTATCACCAAAAGAGACTTGACCATCTCCACCTATAACTGCTGCATTTGGGCCTTTATAGGCGAGTATAGTTGTGGCATGAAACATCTACTCTCCAACAACTTCTATATGTAGTGTCGCATGTAAAGCATGTCCCAATTTAAAATCTAAATCATGGCTACCAGTAGTTTTTATATTGTTTTTAGAATTGATATGTTTTTTGTCTATATCTATATCCTCTTGTTCTTTTAAAGCGTGAGCTATCTCATCTTTTGTTACAGCACCAAATAAATGGCCATTTTTACCAAGCTTTTTGATAATTTTTATTTTTAGTTTATCAAGTTTGGAACTAAGAATTTTTAACTCTTCAATCTCTGCTTTTTCATTTTCAACTTTTTTCTTTTCATTAGCTGCATGTTTTCTAATAACTTCATTTGTTGCATGTAAAGCTTGACCTTTACCAATTAAAAAGTTTTTTCCGTAACCATCTTTAACTTCGTGTATTTCACCTTTTTTACCAAGACCTTTTACATCTTTTGTTAATAATACTTTCATCAATATAATCCTTTTAGATTTATTTTTCTATATCTCCATCGTATGAAACGATACCATGTGTTAAGTTACTAATCTTTGAATATCCTTGATCACGCAAAATCCTAGCACAGTGTGATGAACGGCTACCTACGTGACAATATACTATAATGTTTTCATCTTTAGATAGCTTTGAGTCTTCTAAAGTTGGGAAAAAACTTGAAGTTGGAATTAATTTATCAGCACCTTTTATATGTCCCATTTGCCATTCCATATGTTCTCTAACATCTACAAGTTTAAATTTAATCATACCTAAGTCTCTAGCCTCAATCAATGATTCAATTTCATTACTATCAAGTTCAGATTTATCTAAAAGAAGTTCACACTCTTGTGCTGTTAAACCACGAGAGTGTTGATGAACAACCTCTTCAATACCCATTTCAGCTCTTTTATTTGATGCAAACTCTGGTGTACAAAATATTTGACAGTGACATACACCATTTTGGGGTATCTCTCTTTCTATTGCTGGGGTACAAGGACAAGTTCTATCATCAGCACTTTTATGCTTACCATCAACCTCTTCAACCATAAAACAAGGGCAAAATCTTTTTGAATACATTATTTTATTTCTTGCAAGACCTAGTTGAACTCCCTCATTTACTTCCTCTTGTGGATTATATTCCCATTTAAATTGTTTAATTACTTTATCTGTAAATTTTATTGTTTTTTCTAATTCTGCTTGAAATTCAGGTGAGTTCATATCTATTTTTATCATGCTCATTATTGTTCCTATTTATTTCTATTTTTTTTAGCTTTTCCAGCTATAATAAATCTTAAAGCATTTAATTTTATAAAGCCCTCTGCATCTTTTTGGTTATAAACTTCATCCTCTTCAAAGGTACAATAGTCTGCATCAAAAAGAGAAACTACACTTTTTCTTCCAACAACTGTTACATTACCTTTGTATAGCTTTAATTTAACGTCTCCGCTAACATTTGTTTGAGATGAGTCTATAGCACTTTGTAACATTTCACGCTCAGGTGAAAACCAAAAACCGTTATATATTAGTTTTGCATAACGAGGCATTAACTCATCTTTAAGATGAGCCGCTTCACGGTCTAATGTAATTGATTCTATTGCTCTATGTGCTTTTAGCATTATCGTTCCACCTGGTGTTTCATAACATCCACGTGCTTTCATACCTACAAAACGATTTTCAACTATATCAACACGGCCAATACCATGCTTCCCACCAAGCTCATTTAATGTTTTTAACATAGTTGCTGGAGAAAGTTCTTTACCATTTAATGCTATTGGGTCACCATTTTTGAAAGTTAGATCAATATATTCAGCTTTGTCTGGTGCATTTTCTGGTGAAACTGACCATAGCCACATTGATTCTTCTGGCTCATTATATGGATCTTCTAAAAGTCCACCCTCATAAGAGATATGAAGTAAGTTTGCATCCATAGAATAAGGTGATTTTTTACCTTTTTTCTCTATTTCGATTCCATGCTCACTTGCATAAGCTAAAAGTTTTTCTCTTGAGTTTAAGTCCCACTCTCTCCATGGAGCTATAATTGCAAGTTCTGAATTTTGTGAAAGGTAACCAACCTCAAATCTAACTTGGTCATTACCTTTACCTGTTGCTCCATGACTTACAGCATCTGCGCCAGTTATTTCAGCAATTTCAGCTTGTCTTTTTGCTATAAGAGGTCTTGCAATTGATGTACCAAGTAGGTACTCACCCTCGTAAATAGTGTTTGCTCTAAACATTGGAAAAACAAAGTCTTTTACAAACTCTTCTCTTAAATCATCAATGAAAATATTTTCAGGTTTAATCCCTAAAGCTAGAGCTTTTACACGAGCAGGTTCAACCTCTTCACCTTGACCTAAATCTGCTGTAAAAGTTACAACTTCACATTTGTACTCATCTTGTAACCACTTTAAGATGACACTAGTATCTAATCCGCCAGAGTAAGCTAAAACTGCTTTTTTAATATTTTTTTTCATTTATGCAAGACCTTTTTAAAAATTGGATAGGATTTTATCTAAATATTGGTTAAAAGCATATAATGATGTTTAATCTAATCAATTATTTAAAAGTGAATATAAGTTTTTCTCTTCATATTCGATTCGTTGGGTTAAAACACCAACTATTTCACCAAAACTTTTATCAAAATGTTCATCATAAACAGCATCATCTTTTGTATATTTTGTTAAAAATCTAAATAACTCTTTTTTTGCATCACAAAAGGTGTCTCTAAACTCATTTATTGAATTTATAACATTTACTTGATTGTCAGTGGCTTGATCAAGAAGTTCTCTAAACTTTATATCTTCATGCATAAGATGTTGGAGTGCTACATCCGTTAGCTTTCCCATGTATTTTTTTGTTTTTAGTGGCTTTTTATCATTTTGACTGCTTATAACTTTAGTTGCATATTCAACTAAATTTTGATGCTCTTTTGACCATTTTTTAACCAGTTTTTTATTGCGTGTAATGTCTTTATTTGAAAAAAATGAAAACAAATTTTCTCCTGTGATTGTATGATATGTAACTATATCACATTTTTATTACACATAACTTTAAAACAATACTAAAATATAGTATATGTTGAAAAAAGTTACATAATTTTTTTATGTTCTTTTTAATATTAATATAATATTATGTGATATGATAAAAAAAATTATAGATAACAAAATTGATATATTAAAAGCAAACAGTTTTAATGAACTATATGTACAAAGATTTACATTAGTAATTTATTCATTAGTTTTGGCACAGTTCTTCGTTGCCATATTATTAGGTATTAATATTATGTTTTCTCAACATAATATCCCTTTTAAATTAGATTTTTTCTTTATGGTTATTATGTTTATAATGAGTGTAATGCTTTTAAAATATGATGTACTTGAGTTAGTTACAAATGTACTTATAGTCTCTGTTATAGTTTTAGTTGATATATCTTTTAGTATGTATGGATTAGAAGATTTAAGATTTATTTGGATTTTTATACCACCGATAGTTATATTTATTTTTATTCACAATACTAAATTATCTGTATTTTATTTACTTCTTCATATAGCGTTTATATTATTGGTCTTTTTAAATTTAGATAAATCATATGTTTTAGAACCAAGTGCAATTATATTTTTTAGAATTGTTTTTCTTATTTGTATCCTTTCTGTTGCTCTTTACATATATGAAAAATTCAGAAAAAATATATATAAAGATTTAGAGTTTATGAAAAATCTTTTAGAGGAAACAACAAATTCACAAACGGAAATTATTAAGTTTAAAACTGCAGAACTAAGGGATGCTTTAGTTAAAAATCCTCTTTCACATCTACCTAATGAGTACGCATTAAATAAAAAGCTTGACATTACATCTTACTCAAATGCTATGATATTGGAGATTGATATATTAGAAAGCATATATGATACTTATGGATCTAGTATAGCAGACAAACTACTTACAAAAGCATCTTCAACTTTAAGAAAAATACTTAAACCATCGTTCGAACTTTATCATATTAATGACAATAAATTTATAATCTTATCTTTAGAAGATGAACTAAATAAAGATGTATATAACCATATCAACTCTATTTTTGAACATGCATGTGTAGATGTAGATGATTTTGAATTTATTATAAACTTTACTGCGGCATTAGCAAAAAGTGATATAAAACATCTTGTAGGAGATGCAAAATTAGCACTATTTGAAGCTAAAAAATCTTATAGGAAATATGTTGAATATGATGATTGTTCTGAAATAATTTTAAGTAAAAGACGATCACTTAAGTGGATGAGAGAGTTAAAAGAAGCTGTAAATGAAGATAAACTTATACCATTTTATCAAGAGATAACAAGTGTTAAAAACCCTAAACAAAAAAAATACGAGGTATTAATAAGAATTAAAGATGGTGATAATTTTATCTCACCTTTTCATTTTTTAGATGCTGCAAGTAGTACTAACTATGTTCCAGTTATTACTAAAACTGTAATTAATAAAGCATTTAAAGATTTTAAAAATACAAAAGTAGAGTTGAGTTTTAATATAAGTGATGATGATTTTTATGAAAATTATTTGTTAACTTTTTTAAAACATAAGTGTGAACGTTACAATATTGCACCTAGTCAAATCACTTTAGAGATTTTAGAAAACGTTGAAAGTTTTGAGGATGTGGCTATTATAAAACAAATAACTGATTTGCGTGAATTTGGTGTTAAAATTGCTATAGATGATTTTGGTGCACAAAGTTCAAATTTTGCAAGACTTTTTACTATGAAACCAGATTTTATTAAGATAGATGGTATGTTTATAAAAAATTTAGACAAAGATGATACAAGCGATAAAATCGTAAATTCTTTATGCTTTTTATCTGTAGAGTTAGGTATAGAGTTAGTAGCAGAGTTTGTACATAATGAAAAGATAGAAAAAATAGTTAAAGATAAGGGTATAGGGTATTTACAAGGAAATTTTTTACATGCCGCTTCACCTTTTGAAGATTTATAATATTTTGCTATAATTGCAAAAAAATTTATAAAGATATATAGATGAAATTTATTGAAACACGTGGTAATGATAGTATTAACCCATTAGAGGTTGAATTTTCTGAGGCAATTTTAAGCCCTATATCCTCTTTTGGTGGATTGTATGTTCCTGAAAGTTTACCTAAGCTTGGAGTTGAGTTTTTACAAAAACATAAAAATAGCTCTTATAAAACATTAGCTTTTGATATGTTAAAAAAGTTTGAGATAGATATATCTGATGATATTTTAAATAAAGCATTAAATTTATATGATAATTTTGATGATAACTCAAACCCTGTACCTGTTGTTAAGGTTGATGAAAATACTTTTGTTAGTGAGCTATATCATGGGCCTACTCGTGCTTTTAAAGATATGGCACTTCAACCATTTGGTGTTGTTTTATCTTCTATAGCTCAAGCTAAAGAACAAAACTATCTTATATTAGCAGCAACTAGTGGAGATACAGGTCCTGCTGCTCTTGAAACTTTTAAAAACAAAGATAGAGTTCAAGTTGCATGTCTATACCCAGATGGTGGAACTAGTGATGTCCAAAGACTTCAAATGGTAACAGAAGATGCAAAAAATTTAAAAGTTATAGGTATTCATGGAGATTTTGACGATGCTCAAGCTGCTTTAAAATCTCTTTTATCATCTAAAGAGTTTAATGATTCATTAAAAGAGAAAAATATCTCTTTATCTGCTGCTAACTCTGTAAATTTTGGTCGTATAATATTTCAGATTATTTACCATATTCACTCTTATTTAGAGTTAGTTAGAGCAAATGAAATAACTATAGGTGAAAATGTCTATCTAAATGTTCCAAGTGGAAACTTTGGAAATGCTTTAGGTGGTTTTTACGCTTGGAAAATGTGTTTACCTGTTGAAAAAATCATAATTTCATCAAACAATAATAATGTTCTTACTAAATTAATAAACAATGGAGTTTATGATCTTAGAGACTTAAGTGTAACTCCAACAACATCTCCTGCTATGGATATATTAAAATCATCAAACATCGAGAGAATTATATATGATCTTTTTGGGGATAAAAGATGTAAAGAGCTTATGTATAAACTTGATTCAGATAAGTTTTATGAACTAAACTCAGATGAACTTAAAGAGTTGCAAAAATATTTTAGTGCAGATTTTTGTAATGATGATGAGGGTAAAAACTATATTAAAACAACTTTTGAAAAAGGTTACTTAATGGATCCTCATACAGCAACTTGTTTTAAATCTCAAAAAACTTGTGCTACTAAAAACATCAAATCTATTATATACTCAACTGCTGAATGGACTAAGTTCTCTCCTGTTATAGCAAATGCATTAACAGGTGAAGTTGATACAAAAGATATAGATGCACTTAAATCTATTTCGGAAGTATCAAAAATGAAAATACCTTCAATGATAGAGGAACTTTTCACAAAAGATATAGCTCAAAAAACTATTATTGATAAAGAAAATATATCTAAAGAGATTTTAGACTTTTTATAGTAAACTTTTTTATGGCACTTTATGTGCCATCTTATCTATTTGCTACCATTTCTATGCATAGGATGTTGGTAATCATTTCTCTCACATCCACTTAAACTCACTATTGTAAGTATTAATACATTTAATAATAAAAACTTTTTTAACATTTTGAAACCTTTTTTAGATATATTAGCATAAATTTCACTTAAAAAACTATTTACATCAAAATATAATATTATTTTGATTTTATTTTGGTATATTTAGATATGAATAAAATTTTAATTATAGAAGATAACCATACTGTAGCAAAACTTTTAGAGATGAAAATAAGAAAAGAGTTAGATTTAGATGTAGTTATATGT
>WFNF01000113.1 GCA_015488775.1 Helicobacteraceae bacterium | reverse complement strand
TTTTGGTGCTGAAGTTGGCATAAGCACAAACAAACTACACGCTAGAGGACCTATGGGGATTGAAGGTTTAACAACATATAAGTATAAAATTTATGGAAAAGGGCAAACAAGGTAATGATAAAAATACTTATAAGCTTTTTTATAAGCTTAACATTTATCTCTTGTGATGTAGTAAATCAAGATTTACCACAAAATAACTATGCACAAAACCAAAGAGCAGGTGAGATTTTTGAAAGATGTATAGCATGTCATGGTCAAAATGCTGAGAAACACGCTTTAGGAAAATCTGATATCCTAGCAAGCTATTCATCCTTACAAATCAAAGATGCTTTGGAGTCTTATAGAGCAGGAACAAGAGACAAACATGGTATGGGTGCACTTATGAAGGCTCAAGTTATAGACTTTAGTGGTTTTGAGATAAGAATATTATCTGTTTATATTTCTGAATTATAAAATACAATAATATAAATGTGCCATAAAGTTTATATATAAAAATTGAGTCAATTAACCTTAGATTAACAGACTTACAGTATATTAGTCTGACTAAGTATAAAGGAATGATATGTTAGATTTTATAGATGCTGTAATATTTGCTTTTAAAAAGATTTTAGGTGTAAAAACGATGAAATTTATAATAGCAAGTAACTTGATTATTAGTTTTATATGGATTGTAATTGGCTCTTTTTTTTGGAGTGGGATTGTTTCTTTTAGTAGTTCAGTTCTGAGTTTTATGCCATTTTCTTTAATTAGATCTAATGGTGCATGGATGCTTTCTACTTTTTTATGGTTTCAAGCCGTTTTAATTACATTCGCTTTAGTTTTTGCTTTTTTAGGTAATTTAATGGTACAAAAAACACAGAGTAAAAAAAATATTTCACTATCCTTTTTTATTGCTCTTACAAGTGCTGTTTTTTGGTCTATTGTATGGTTTTACAAAGGTGAAGCTATCCATTCAGAATTTCTAAAACTCTTAACATGGTTGCCATTTGAAACTATAGAAGTAGGACTTTCATATTTTATAGGTTTTTATATTATTTATACTTGGATTATTGTTACGATTATATTTACTACCAGTGCTTACTCTACTAAATTTTTGAAAAGTGTACAAGAACAACATTTTCCATATGATGATATGCATGATGAAATAGAATACAAAACAATTAAACAAACAATTAAAGATACAAGTATATTTATTATGGCTTCTTTTATCTCTTTTCCTTTATTATTTATTCCTATTATAAATTTTATAATATTAGTAGGACTATGGACTTGGTTGATGAAGGATACTCTTTTATATGATACTGCATCATTCATTTTTGGAAAAGTTGATAAGGAAAAGCTCAATGAGTATAAAAGTTCTATTTGGGGCATTGTATTTATAGGTTCATTATTTAATTTTATTCCTATATTTAATGCTTTTGGTCCTTATTTTACACAACTTGCTTTATTCTATTATTTGAAAGAGAAAAAAGATTTGGAAAGGGAATGATTTTATGGGAAAACAGATACTAGAGGGACTTTCTTCTAAAGAAGTAAAAAATCAATTTATAAAGTTTGGTTTTAATGAGTTAAAAGTCAAAGAAACCTCTTGGTTTGTAAGACTTTTTAGCCGTTTTTGGGGACCTATCCCTTGGATGATTGAAGTTGCTGCCATATTATCTTATACTGCTCATCGTTATGAAGACTTAACTATTATCTTGATACTTTTATTTGTTAATGCATTTGTAGATTTTTATCAAGAGTCTAAAGCTCTAAGTGCCATATCTGTTTTAAAAGAAAAACTTGCTCATTTTAGCTTGGTTTTTCGTGATGGTAATTGGCAAAAAATTGAAGCAAAATACTTGGTTCCAAATGATGTTTTAAAACTTAAAATTGGTGATATAGTTCCAGCAGATGTTGTATTGCATGAGAGTGATCATTTTATAGTAGTTGATCAATCAGCATTAACAGGAGAATCACTTCCTGTCACAAAAAAAGGTGGAGAATTAGTCTATGCCAATGCAATTATCAAACAAGGTGAGATGCTAGCAACTGTAAGTGCAACAGCACAAAATACTTATTTTGGTAAAACAGTTGGATTGGTTGCAAAAGCTGAAAATGAACAAAAAAGTCATTTTCAAAAAATGGTTATGCAAGTTGGTAATTTTCTTATTGCTTTAACTGCTGTTATGATTGTACTTATTCTTAGTGTTGGGTATTTTAGAGATGAAAGTATGAGTGAACTACTTATATTTTCTCTAGTTTTAACAATCTCTGCCATTCCCGTAGCGATGCCTGCAGTTCTAACAGTAACGATGGCAGTAGGAGCTAAAGTTCTAGCAAGTAAGGAAGCGATAGTTTCAAGGCTTCCAGCTATTGAAGAGTTGGCTGGAATGGACATCTTATGTTCTGATAAAACAGGTACACTTACTAAAAATATCATGAGTTTAAGTGAACCCTATATACTTGATGGCTTTGATATAGATAGTTTGTATTATTATGCGGCATTAGCTAGTAAAGAGGAAAATAGTGATCCTATAGAAAAACCAATTTTTGATACTTTAACAAAAGAGCAACTTGAAAAGTTTAAAGAATATAGATTTAAAGAGTTTATCCCTTTTGATCCAGTAAGAAAACGCACAGAGGGTGTGTATGAAACTGATAAAGGTACTTTATATGTTATAAAAGGTGCTACACAAATTATATTATCTCTTTGTGATATCTCTAAAGATGAGAGAGTTAGTGTAGAGAGTTATAATCATTCATTTGCATCTAAAGGGTTTAGATCACTTGGTGTTGCGTATCGTTATGAGAATGAAGAAAAATTTCATTTTGTTGGTTTGATTTCACTGTTTGATCCACCAAGAGATGATTCTAAGCAAGCTATAGAGGAAGCAACACAAAAAGGTATTGTAGTAAAAATGATTACAGGAGATAATATCGCTGTAGCACAATATATTGCATCACTTCTTAATATAGGTGAAGATATAGAAGATATACAAGCGTTAAAAGGACACAGTAATCAAGAGTATTTATATTTATCTAGAATCCTTTCAGAATCAATTGCAAAAAAAATGCAACCAGATCTTAGTAAAGCTGATTTGGATAATTTTGTTGATAGTATTGTTAGTGATGTTAAAGATAAACTAAATCATACACCGCTTCCACAAGGAACTCTTAAACAACATGAATCAGAGATTATTGAGATAATAGAACATTCAGATGGATTTGCACAAGTTTTTCCTGAAGATAAATATTTTATTGTAGATAAACTTCAAAAAGCTTCTCATATTGTAGGAATGACTGGTGATGGGGTAAATGATGCACCTGCACTTAAAAAAGCAGATTGTGGTATTGCGGTAAGTGGTGCAACAGACGCAGCAAGAGCTGCTGCTGATATTGTACTTATGTCACCTGGACTTCGAGTAATTGTAGAGGCTATTGAACAAGCTCGTATCACTTTTGAGAGGATGAAAAGTTATACTATTTATCGCATTGCTGAGACTATTCGCATTATAATATTTATGAGTTTAGCAATCGTTGTTTTTCAATTTTATCCAGTTACTGCATTGATGATTATAATCTTAGCTCTGCTAAATGATTTGCCTATATTGGCAATTGCTTATGATAACACAAAAGTACAATCAAGTCCTGTAAAATGGGATATGAAAGAGATTTTGATACTTTCAAGTTGGCTTGGTATGGCAGGTGTTTTATCCTCATTTGGTATATTCGCTTATGTTATGTATTATATGCATCTACCTTTAGAACTTGTACAGAGCATCTTTTTTACTAAACTTGTTGTTGCTGGACATGGTACAATTTTTAATACCAGAACAGATACTTGGTTCTTTAAACAACCAAGACCATCTTTTACACTTTGGAGTGCTTCTGCAATTAGTGCATTAGTAGGAACTCTTATTGGTGTTTATGGTTTTGGCTTAATGGAGCCAATTGGTTGGAAATGGGCTTTAGCAATGTGGGCATATGCTGGAGTGTGGTTTTTATTTAACGATAGTGTTAAAATGTTGGTTCTTAGATGGTACCGTAAGCATCAATAATTATGGTAAATGCACCTTATAAGTTTTAATACAAAAAGCCATTAATAATGAAATAGTAAAAGAGCCTACTATAGTTTTTAATGATAATATTTTCATTTAAGGACTTACACAATCTGAAGAGATTATAAGGAAGTTTCAAAAACTTCTTCAAAATATAAAGGACAAATAATGTGGAAATATCCAAAAGAAGAACAGTTAGCACAAGAGGCATTAGATAAACTTTCAAAACATAGTAAAGTAGCAGGTGCTATTTTTTTAGTCTTGGGTGCTGTAGGTATAATTTTCCCAACTGTAATGAGTATACTTACAGTTACATTTATCGCATGGCTTTTACTTTTTGCAGGTTTAATGGCAGGCTATTTTACTTATATGAGCGATAAATCGGATAGTATTGGATGGTTAAAAAGTGTTGTTTTAATTGGTGTTGCTTTATTTATGATTTTTTATCCTATTAGTGGTATTGGAACTGTTGGTTTACTACTTTCAATTTATTTTTTTATGGATTCATTTGCTAGTTTTAGCATGGGACTTTCTATGAAAGGTTCAAGTGGATGGTTTATATGGATATTTAATGCATTGCTTTCATTGTTATTAGCAACTTTATTTGTTATAGGTTGGCCAACAAGCTCTGTCTATCTTATTGGATTATTTGTAGGTTTTAGTCTTTTCTTTGATGGAATTTCACTACTTGTTATGGGCTCAATATTTAAAAAAATTGGAAAATAATTATATGAAATCTCAAAAAGCCTTTGGTCTTTGGAGTGCTGTTTTTTTAGGAATAGGCTCAATGGTGGGGGCTGGAATATTTATAGTTATAGGGCAGGCTGGTTCTATGGCAGGAAACATTGTATGGCTGTCATTTGTTTTAGGTGGTATTATCGCTTTACTTAGTGGTTACTCCTTAGCAAAACTTGCCGTTACATTTCAATCTCGTGGTGGTATTGTTGAGTATCTTGTTCAAGGTTTTGGTGAAAATACTTTTTCAGGAACTATGGGTGTGATGTTTTACTTTTCACAACTTATTGCTCTTAGCGCAGTAGCAAAAGCATTTGGTACCTATAGCTCAACTTTTATGTCTCAAACTAGTGATTTTACAGTCAATATATTTGCTATTGGTATTGTGTTGACCTTTACTTTTATCAACCTTATTGGAGCTTCTTTAGTTGCTAAAAGTGAAAGTGTTATTGTATTTATTAAGCTTGGAGTGTTGATATTTTTTGCTATTGCTGCTTTTAGTACAATAAAACCAGAACTTTTATCATTACAAAAAATGCCTCCACTAAGTGGGATGATATTTGCGATAGGTATTACCTTCTTTGCATATCAAGGTTTTAGTGTTATCACTAATACTGTTGAAGATATGCGTAATCCAGAGAAAACGATGTTAAAATCAATGGTGTATGCGATTGTAATCGTAGCGGTACTTTATGTTATTACTAGCCTTGCAGTACTTGGAAATCTATCATTAGATCGTATAATTGAGACAAAAGATTACGCTTTAGCAGAAGCTGCTAAACCACTTTTTGGAGATACAGGCTTTAAAATAATGGCTGTTACCGCGCTTTTTGCAACTGCGTCAGCCATAAATGCTACATTGTATGCAGTTACTGAAATTGGTTATACTTTAGCAAAAGATGGTAATTTACCAACTATATATGAACACTCTGTATTTAATTCATTTGAAGGTTTAATTGTAAGTTCACTGTTAATTATTCCGATGATAATATTTCTTGACCTTTCTGAGATAACAACTGTTGCAGCTATTGTGATGTTACTTGTTCAAGGTGTAACACATATCGCACATTTACGAGTGATAGATAAAACACAAGCAAGGTATTATATTGTGCTATGTGCTGTTATTGCTATGTTTGTAATCGCTTTATTGACATTATATTCAACATTTAAAACTATGCCAGAGGTTAGCTATTATCTTATTGGAATTTTAGTTTTATCTTTTGCTCTTGAGATAGCTTTACGCTTTTTTAATCAACGTATAATAAAAAAGCAGAGTTGATATGCAAAGTGATTATTTTTTAGCTTTATTAATTGTTATGATCACAATTGGTGTATCTTTTATTTTTATATACTTTTTTTACTCTTGGTATAAAAATAGAAGATTACAAAAGATATTAAAGAAACCTTTTACTCAAGATTATATAAATATTTTATTACAACTACCTTTGTATCAAAATCTAAATGCAGATGATAAAAACAAAATAAAGAAAAGTATTTTGATATTTATAAATACAAAAGAGTTTGTTGGTGTATCTTTAGATGTTACAGATGAGATGAAAATAGTGATCGCTTTTCATGCTTGTTTACTTATTTTACATTCAAATATCTCTCAATGTTATGAAAACCTTAGCACTATTGTAATTTATCCTAATGTTGTTATTGCTAATCAAGTAAGTAATAATGGAGGTGTATATACAAAAGGTGAGTTTTTACTTGAAGGACAATCCTCAAGTGATACTGTTGTATTAGCGTGGCATGACGCTAAAAAAGATGCTTATCATCTTCAACATAACAATGTCATTATACATGAATTTGCACATGAGTTAGACTTTTTAGATGGCATAGCTGATGGAACACCACCTCTACCTTATTCAAAATATCATGAATGGGCACAGGTACTTTCACACGATTTTAATAATCTAGTTAATGTTCGACTTAAAAATAGAGATTGGGGTAAATACAAGATGATAGGTGAATACG
The DNA here is from genome assembly GCA_015488775.1 of Helicobacteraceae bacterium. Lineage (GTDB taxonomy): Bacteria > Campylobacterota > Campylobacteria > Campylobacterales > Sulfurimonadaceae > WFNF01. The sequence continues at coordinate 4,528 of WFNF01000113.1, read as the reverse complement.
CATCTACAAATGAAGCAGAATTTTTTGCTGTAGTAAGTGAGCGGTATTTTGAAGAACCAGAAAAGTTGAAAAAACATTTTCCTGAACTTTATGGTGAGCTTGAGATGTTTTATAGGTGATTGATTTTTGGATGTGACATAAAATTAAAAAGTTCTTAAATGAAATTAATTTTATTCGTTATACATTTTAGTTTTTTATGATCTTAGCTTACTCAAATGTAACCAAAATGTTGCATTTGAGTAATCTTAAAGTAACTGCATTTTTCTATTATTTTATCCTTATATTCTTTCAAGGATTCCGATGTATGCAACATTAACAATTAGTACCACCTATAAGATGAGTTCACAGTGAAAATTTTATTATTATTACTAGCTTTTTCCCTATCTCTTCTTGCTATACCAACGGGGGAACTTTCACTCTTTATCCTTAAAGATGGGAAACCATTACCACAGCAAAAAGTTTTAATTTATAAAATAACTGCTAATCAAAATCAAGTTGATTTATATTCTAAAGCAAAATTTTCTGAATTTTTAAGTGATGAAGATGGTTATATTAATGCTATTTTACCTCAAGGTAAATATCAGCTTCAAGTTCTAAATAAAGAAAATGGTACGCCATTGGCCTTTGTTAAAAAAGTTTTTTATATCAAAGCAAAAAAAGAGTCACAGATTATTATTTCATTAAAAGCGGATGATAGCTTACTTTTTACCGATTCAGAAGCACCAACAATTGATAATAACTTAAGTAAACAAATTACACAAACGCAGAATAAAAAGATAGAGTATGGTGACGTTCAACTAAATATTTTATCTTCTGATGATAATAAGCCTGTTAAAAATGCTCGTATTTTTGTTAAAGGTTTAAAAATAGACTCTTTGAGCGATGCAAAAGGGATGTTGGTATTAAAAGTACCTGTGGGAGAACATACAATCTCTATTATACATAGTGACTTTAGCGCGCAAACACTTAAAGTAAAAGTAATTGCTAACAACATGGTTATGAAATCAGTTGAATTAACACCTGCATCCCTAGAGATGGAAGAGTTTGTAGTTCTTGCTCCACATGTTGAGGGTTCTGTTGCTGCTGTTATTGCCCAAGAGAGAAATAGTGATACAGTTGGTAATGTACTAGGTTCTGAACAATTCTCAAAAAGTGGTGATAGTTCAGTAGCATCTGCACTAAAGCGTGTAAGTGGTATTACTATAGTTGGTGGTAAGTATGTTTATGTACGTGGTTTAGGTGATCGTTACTCAACTGTTATGCTAAACGATTTACATGTTCCATCACCTGAGCCAACTAAGCGTGTAGTACCACTTGATATATTTCCAACATCAGTTGTTCAAAGTATTACAATTCAAAAATCATATACAGCAGATATACCTGCGTCATTTGGTGGAGGTACGGTTTTAATTAAAAGTAAGGATATCCCTAAAGATGATGATAGTTTTGCATCTCTTGGTTTAGAGTTGTTGATCAATAACTCAACAGGGGAATCTGTAACTACGAATGCTGATAATTCAATACCATTGCCTGATGCAGCACTTGGTTTAGGTAATGATGGAGGAAGTGACGAAGCTACCCAAATAGTTGCAACAAATCGTGCCCTTAACACTCAGAATACAACACTTGCACCAGGGGTAAAAGTAGAAGTTTCAGCAGGTAAAAGTTACAAAATCACTGATGATATAAATCTAGGTGCTTCTGGAAGTTTGTTTTATAAAAATGAATCAAGTAACGATAATGTAACATATAATAAATATTTTTATGATATTAATACTAAAAAAGTTTTTCATGACAATGAGACACAAAGTTCTATAACTTCACTAGATACAACACAAGGTGGGATGATTAATATTGGTTCAAATTATTATGATCATAATAAAATAAAATATACATTTTTTACAACAAAACAAACAAAAGATAGAACTGCAACAGCATCTATAGACTATATAGGTGACACAGATGATAGAGAAAAGACATATCTTGAATATGTAGAAAAAACTTTAACAACACACCAAGTTAGTGGAACAAATGATTTAAGATTTTCAAAAGATGATGATGGCTATTTTGATAATCTTGTTATAGATTGGGCTTATGAAAACTCTGCAGCTACTAGAAATGAGCCAGGAACAGTTGAATATAACTATCGCCATGAAACTTCAGGACTCAATTGGGATAGAAAAAACTGGTATTACTACTTTATACTTGATGATCAAGTTCAAAATTATCGTGCAGATTTCACACTCCCTTTTGAGTTTAATGAAAACAAGAACTATACTAAAGCAGGTGTTTTTGTTTATAATAAAACTCGTAGTTTTGATAGTCGTCGTTACAATATGCGTAGTACTAACTTTGATGATCAAAGTGCAGATATAGATTCTATATATGCTAGTGATTTACAAAATGACAATTTGGTTTTTTCACCTGCATATAGAGATACTGACTCGTATGAAGCTTCTCAAGATGTTACAGCTTTCTATCTCAAACAATTTATCTCTATAACACATGATTTAGATTTAATTGCATCTGCACGCTATGAAGATTCAAGTCAACAGCTAAGTGATGCAGAAGCTACTTATGACCCACTTGTTACGGCAGACCTCTTCCCAACATTAGGTTTAACTTACCGTTTTGATAATGATGACATGCAGTTACGTTTTGCTTATGCACAATCAATATCACGCCCTGACTTTCGTGAGTTTAGTAACAGCCGTTACAAAGATCCTATTACAGAAAATATAGTTTTTGGTAATCCAGATCTAAAAGCAACATATATTAAACATTTAGATCTAAAGTATGAATGGTATCTTGAGGGTGATCAAAGTTTCTCATTTGCACTTTTTGGAAAGAAGTTTACTAATCCTATAGAAAAAGTGATTCAACTTGATGATTCACAAGACAATACTTTTTTAGAAACTTATCAAAATGCAGACTCAGCAACAAGTTATGGTTTTGAAGTTGACTATAGAAAACGATTTGGGTTTATAGATGAATCTTTAGATAATTTACTATTCGCGACAAACTTTTCATTTATTAATTCAAACATCGTCTTAAATCAAGACCCAGATAACTCTTTTACAAGTCGACTTACAAGTAAAGAGCGTTCTATGCAGGGACAATCTCCATATGTAGCTAACTTTACCCTTGGTTATGATAACTCAGACACAGGAGACAGTGCACTGCTTTTATTTAATCAAATTGGACCTAGTATCATCTCTCTAGGGACAGATGAAAATAAAGACCAATATCTTCAAGCATTTGCTAAACTTGATTTTGTTACTCAATGGAAGCTTAACAATTATTACTTTGAAAAAAGTGACTTTACTTACTCTATGAAATTTAAAGCTATAAATCTATTAGATAGTGAACAAAAAATCACACAAGGTGATTTAACAACTTTTTCAACCAAACCAGGTCGTGAATTTACACTATCTGTTAAAATCTCTTACTAAATTTTATCTACTTCATTTTAGCGCTTCGGCGCGTAACCGTAATGTTGCATATTGGAAATATTTTTGAAATTAACTCCTATTATACTTTCACCATCAAAACAATAGGAGTCCTTAAATGGCAAAGAATGAAAAATTGGTATCGAAGATTGCATTAAGTGCATTAGCAGCAACACTATTAGTATTAACTGGTTGTGGTGAAGATAAAAAAAGTAAATCTACACCAAAAACTGGTAAAACTCAAGCTAACTGCCCTTCAACTTTTGAAAAACTTCCTTCAGTAATTACAAGTGATATGACACTTGATCCTTCTAAAATATATGGTCTAGATGGTAAAGTTAATGTTCAAAGTCCAGCTGTACTAACTGTTAAGCCAGGGACAACTATTGCAGGATGTACAGCAAAATCATTTATGGTTATTGAAGCTGGTGCAAAACTTGATGCAGTTGGTACACTTGCTAAACCAATTGTATTTACATCTGAAAAAGATGCTTTAGGAAAATCAGCATCAAATAAAGCTGGTGAGTGGGGTGGTTTAGTTCTAGCAGGTAACGCTTATGTTCATGGAGCAAACCCACACTCTTATGAAGCAGATGAAAGTGTAAAATATGGATCATCAGATCATACACATGATGCTGATTCTTCAGGTCACTTAGAGTATGTTGTTGTTAAACACTCAGGTTATGAAGTTGAAAAAGATAAAGAGCTTAATGGTGTATCTTTAGCAGGTGTTGGTTCAGGGACTATTCTTAAAAATGTAGCAATCATTGGTGGTCTTGATGATGGTATAGAGATGTGGGGTGGTTTAGCTTCAATAGATGGTCTTTATGTTTACAATGCACAAGATGACTCAGTAGATACTGACCTTGGTAACCGTTCAACTATTAAAAATGTTTTAGTTCAACAACTAAATGTTGATAGCACAAATAACCATGATTCATCAGCAATGGAATTTGGTAATGATCATAACACTATAGTTACTGATGATAGTAATGCAACACAACCAATTGTTTCTAACTTTACTGCTTATATAAAAGGTGGTGGTTTCTATAATAAATTTGATGCTGGTTTCAAATGGG
>WFNF01000112.1 GCA_015488775.1 Helicobacteraceae bacterium | reverse complement strand
GATTATCAAAGTGAAGAGGCAAAACATAGATCATCTCTACTTGACACACTAAATGCTGGTGTTCAGGATGAGAGTTCTTTATAAAGGTTAAAATATGAGCGAGCTAAGCCGTAGAGGTTTTTTTGGCTCTATAACCTCATCAAGTGGGGTTGTTAAATCAAAAATTCGTCCACCCTATATAGAAGACATATCAAAACTTTCACAATGTCATACTTGTGAGGGTTTGTGTACAAATATATGTGAAGAGAAGATTATAAAACTCGATAAAAACTTATCTCCCTACTTAGATTTTTCACAAAGCGCTTGTACATATTGTGAAAAATGTTTTGAGGTCTGCGATAAAGATGTATTAAACAATCTTGATAAAAAGATATCTGCTAAAGTTCATATAGATACCAATCTATGTGTTTCACACCATGGAGTAATGTGTTTCTCTTGTAAAGATCCATGTTTAGATGATGCTATCCTTTTTACAGGCTTATTTAATCCATCAATTATAGATGATAAATGTACATCTTGTGGTTTTTGTATCTCAAGGTGTCCAAGTGATGCCATTAAAATTGAGCATATACATGTTTAAAATAATATCTCTTTTACTACTAATTACAAGTATATATGCTGATACAATCTACCCAACATATAGTTTAAAATCTAGTGGAAGTGTTACAGACTTTGTTATAGACAATGGCAAACTTTATGCTTCAAACGATGTAGGTAGAGTAGATATATTTGATCTTAAAACACATAAGCTTTCTGATCAGATACTTTTAGAACCTATACTTGATTTTATGGGTGATGAGATTATGCCAAAAGTGTTTAGCGTGGATAGACTCCATGGTAAAACTTTGATAGTAAGCACTGGTAAACAAGGCTTTTCAAATGTCTATATACATAATGGTAAACATCTTAAAAACATTATAAACCCTAAAATGAAAATCATGATAAAAGAAGCAAGATTTGCTGATGATGAAAAAATTCTACTTGGAACATTAGGTGATCAGTTAATACTTTACGATATAGGTGAATCTTATAGAGTTTACACTAAAACTATTGCACATGGAGCTTTTTCAGATATGGCATTAAGTGAGGATAGAGGTAAAATAGTTACAACAGATGAATCTGGTGAAGTTTTTTTAATAGATGTTAAAAGTTCAAACACACTAAAAGTGTTTAAAAAAGAGAATGTAGATAATGTTTATAGAGTAACATACAACAATGGTGTTCTTATAACTGCTGGTCAAGATAGAAGAGTTGGTGTTTACAAAAAAGATAGTTCTTACCATTTAAAAAGTGATTTTTTGGTTTACTGTGCAAGTTTAAGTCCAAGTGCTACTACTGGTATATATGCAAGTGGTGTTGATAATGTTTTACAAACCTTTAATGTAAAAACAAAACACAAAGAGCATAGATTAGTTGGACACAAAGCGACACTAACAACTATTAAGTTTATAAATGAAAAAGAGCTTTTTAGTGCTGCTGAAGAGAATAAAATACTTTTTTGGAGATTACCATAATGTTGGATGATTTGACCTACATCAAAAAATATATTATCTATTAATGGTAATATATTTACAACTTATTTTAGGATTAATATTATGAATGTATCTGCTATTGTTGTTCAAACTAGACCTGAGTATATTGAAGAGGTTACAAAAACTCTTCAAGAGAGTGATTTATGTGATTTTCATTTTGGTGATGATTTAGGAAGACTTATAGTTACAATTGAGGCTGAGGGAACTGAGGGTGAGATAAAAGCTTTATCTCAAATACAAAAATTTCCACATGTAGTTACTGCTGATATGCAGTTTGCTTATAGCGAAGATGAGCTAAACGAGGAGAGATCTAAACTTGAGGTTGAAGGTGGAGATATTCCATCTTGGTTAAATGATGATGAAGCCAATCTAAAAAATATTCAATACAATGGTGACATTAGAAAAAAGCAATTTGACTAATTATATACACATTTCAAACAATATATTTATTAAAACTTAATTATTAATTTTAATTTAATAATTGAAGTTGTACAATCAGTGAATACGCATACAGAGTGTACACCACTAAAAATTTTAAAATAAATTTTTTAGTGGTGTACATAAATGATTTCACCTAGTTATTTGGAGATAAGCTAGGTGATAAACTAAAAGTTGTAGTTAGCACACACATAAACTACACACTACTTAAAAGGAAAAAAATGAAAAGATTAGTATTATCAATGGCAGTAGCACCAATGTTACTTGGAAGTTTTGCAAGTTTAAGCGCAGCAGATGATGGATTTAAAATTTTTGATGAAGTTAAGTTTAAAGGTGAGTTAAGACCTCGCGCTGGTTATGTTGACTCTAAAGCTATTTCAGATGCTGGAGTAGATGCAGGGATGGGACTTACTAACCGTACAAACCTAAACTTTTCAGCTAAACTTTTTCAAGTAGATGGTTTAAACACAGAGATTGAGCTTAACTCAGTTAACGATTTTGGAACTCAAGGTGATGCTACACAACAACAGCTTGGCGAAAAAATGGTTGCTAAAGTTTCTCAAGCTAACATCAGTTATGGTACAAAAGCTATTACAGGTCTAGCTGGTCGTAAAACTGTTAATCTTGATAACCAAAGATTTATAGGTTCAGTTGGTTGGAAACAAAACTTTCAAACTTTAGATTTAGTAGCTGTTACTGGTAATGCTGGTTTTGAGAAACTTTCATACCTTGTAGCTTATGTTTATGGGGTAAGTGCAATTGCAGATGCTGGTAATGGCGCAGATGGTGCAAATCCTGCATATACTGGTGGGGTAACTTCTGGTTATACAACATCTGTTGCAACAAATGTATCTTACAAAATTATACCTGAGGCAAAAGTTACAGCTTATGCTTATATGTTAGGTTCATACTCAGATACATTTGG
>WFNF01000111.1 GCA_015488775.1 Helicobacteraceae bacterium | reverse complement strand
GTAAAAAAGCCTTTCATAAATCCTAGAAAGGTCAATTTAGAAGTTAAAATTTTTACTTTTACTTTGTCACCTATGTCTATATGTTTTTTTATTCTTTTTTTAGCTGAAAATCTATAACCATCGTTGGAATCAAATTTTATATATGTTTTATCTTTAACAATATATATCCCTAAAACTGTAGCTACAAGAGTAATATTATCAAATCTTTGTAGCTTAGTAAACTCATGATATTTAATCAAAATGGAGAATGACGTAATTGTTAGAAGAACTAAAAAAGTAAATATTAACTCTTTTTTAGAAGAGATAAATTTTACTTTTTCAAGTTTCATAACTTAGATTGTTGGCATCGAGGCAGTTGGTGCATTTATATTCATATTTGCAGAACTGGTATCTACATTTTCAAATGTCACTTCAACTCCACTATAACTAGGGTGTTCAACAAAGCGAGTAAGCTTTTTTTGAAAGAAAAGCTTTACATGTCCAGTTGGACCATTTCTTTGTTTACCAATGATAATTTCAGCTTCCTCTTCATCTTTTTCAACATAAGACCCTGTAAACTCTTTACCTTCAGCCTTAGCAGCCTTTTCTCTCTCTTTTTCCTCTTTATAAAGATATACATCATCTCTATAAACAAACATTATAATATCAGCATCTTGTTCAATTGAACCAGAATCTCTAATATCACTAAGCATAGGACGTTTATCATTTCTTGATTCAACTCCACGATTTAACTGTGAAAGTGCAACTATAGGCATCTCTAACTCACGAGCTAACATTTTAAGACCACGAGATATCTCTGAAACTTCTATATGTCTATCTTTATTCCCAGTTCCAGCCATAATACCAATATAATCTACTACACACAGTTCTATTTCAGGATGTTGCCCTTTTAGTTTTCTAAGTTTTGATCTAAGTTGGTTTATATTTACTTGTCCACTATCGTCAACATAAAGTGGTGATCTTTCCATTTTATCAATGGCGTCACTTAAAAAGCTCCATTGATTATCATCCATGTCACCTACACGAAGCTTTTGCAGTGGAATTGAAGTTTTTATACTCAACATTCTTAACATCAGTTGTTCAGCTGGCATCTCCAAAGAAAAAAATGCAACACCTTTATTTTGATCAATAAGGTTTTGTGTTATATTTAAAACAAAAGAGGTTTTACCCATAGCTGGACGAGCAGCAATAATAACTAAGTCACCCTTACCAAACCCAGTTGTCATACGGTTAAGTTCAGAAAAACCAGTATCAACCCCAACTAAAACAGAGTTACCTCTTGCTTTCATCTCTTTTATGTATTCTAAAGTGTTACTTGTAATCGTTGGAGCGTCTTGAAAGTCTGAACTAAGTTGATCTTGTGTTATCTCATAAAGTTTTTTTTCAACTAAGTCTGCAATTTGAGGACCATCATATTTATCCTCTAAAGTAACTTTTTTAATCTCAGTTGTTAGAGTTAAAAGATTTCTTTTTAAAGCTTTCTCTTTTATCTCATCTATATAAGCTTTTGTGTTTGAAATAGGATTTGCTGCCAAAATCTCAATCATTGCATTTTCATCAAACTTATTTGCTTTAACAAGCTCTTTTTTTATAAACTCTTCATCAATAGGATGATCTTTGCGATTTAAGTTTGTTATAGCTTCAAAAATATGTGCATGAGCAGGTAGATAAAAATCACTAGCTTTTACAAGTTCAGAAACTTCATCAAAAGTTTGTGGTTCAAATATTACAGATGATAATATAGCTTTTTCAAAACTAAGATTATATAAATTATCTTCCATTATTTGTTTTCCTCTTTTAGTGCTGCTGATTCAACCTCTTGAACAAATCTATCTACCAACTCTTTTTCATTTAGCTTGGCTACAACTTCACCTTTAACCATAACAAGACCTTGACCTTTACCATAAGCTATAGCAACATCAGCACTTTTTGCCTCACCTATAGCATTTACAACACATCCCATTACAGAAACATCTAAAGGGGCTTTTATATGCGCTGTTCTTTTTTCTATCTCAGATACTGCACTAACAAGGTCTGCTTCTATACGACCACAAGTTGGACAAGATATAATATTTAAACCATCTTTAGCAACACCACTATCTTTTAAAATAGCCTTACCAACTTTAATCTCTTCCTCTAATTCACCTGTTATACTTATTCTCATAGTATCGCCAATACCATCTAGTAGTAATGCACCTAAACCTATGGAACTCTTAACTGTAGCATGAAAAATAGTACCTGCTTCAGTAACACCCAAATGAAATGGATAATCATTTTTAGGTCTTAACATTCTGTAGGCATCAACAGTTCTTTGAACATCACTAGCTTTTAAAGATATCTTTATTTGATCAAAACCTAAATCTTCTAAAAATTTAATATTATACTCAGCAGAAGCAACCATACCCTCTGCACTCTGTCCATACTTGTTTTCAAATTGTTTCTCTAATGAGCCAGAATTTACACCAATGCGAATAGGAATACCTCTTTGAGTACAAGCTTTTACAATATCTTTTACTCTAGATTTTTCACCAATATTTCCAGGGTTAATTCTTATACAATCAACAACTTTAGCAGCTTCAAGTGCAAGTTTATAATTAAAATGTATATCTGCAACAAGTGGCAGTGAGATACGACTTTTTATCTCTTTTAGAGCTAAAGCATCTTCCATATCAGGAACTGCCACTCTTACTATATCACACCCTGCAAAATGCAAACGATTTATTTGCTCAACCGTAGCTTCTACATCTTTTGTATCACTGTATGTCATAGACTGAACTGAAATTGGTGCGTCACCACCAATTGCTACATCACCCACAAAAATCTGTTTAGTTTTATATCTTTTTATCATAATGTGATTTTATCCAAATAAGTTTAATCTCTTTTCATATAAGGATTAAGTTTAAGTAAAATCAAGTCTGCACTCATATTTCCTACAAGAGTTAAAAATGATGTAATCATTAAAACGCCCATAATAATTGGATAATCTCTACTCATAGCACTCTTAAAAAAAAGTTGTCCCATGCCATCTATACCAAAGATTGCTTCTAAAATGACACTTCCACCAATCAATCCAGGTAAAGATAATCCCAAAAGGGTAATTATTGGTGGTAAAAGGTTTGGTGTAATATACTTGAAAAAAAGTTTATTAGAATCTAAGCCCCTACTTTTTGCAAAAAAGAAATAATCACTTTTTACAATTTGTAAGGTCAAAGAGCGTATATAAGATATCATAGATCCAAGTCCTACAAAAACCATAACAAAGATTGGTAAAACAAGATGTAGTGCCATATCAAGATAATAAGAGACTCCTATTTTAGGTTCAATAGAGTGCAATCCAGCAATTGGTAAAAGTTCAAGATTAATACTAAAAAATAACATAAGTAAAAGAGCAAGGTAAAAAGATGGCATAGCAAAAGATATCAAAGAAAATTGTTTGATCAAAGTATCTAATTTTGTATTTTCATTTAATGCAGCTTTTATACCAATATATAAGGATATAGCAAAAACAAAAAACATTGAAATTATGTTTATAGTTAAAGTAATTGGAACTCTTTTTAATATCTCTTCACTTACATTGGCACCACTAACAAAGCTAATACCAAAATTAAGTTGTAACATATTTAGTACCCAATCTTTATACTGAATTAATAGAGGTTTATCTAAACCATACACACTTTTTAGCTTATCAAGTGCCTCTTTAGTCATGTTAGGGTTAAGTTCGCCACCACTTAAAAAACTGTTAGGTGCTGCATTTATAGCTATAAAAGATATGATTGATATTAGAAGAAGCATCAAAACTATATAAGATATTTTTTTTAAAATTAAATTCATAGTTTATTATATATTAAAAAGATTATAAAATGTATTAACAGTGATTATTATGTGATAGTTACTATATATAAGTAATATAATAATATAAGTAAAATGTAACTTTTAGTAAAAATGTATAAATTATAAGCACTAAAACATATAAAAAGAATACAATTTGTATTATCATTGTTTCAGATTTTAATTTAAAGGATAAAAATGAAAAAATCAATCTTAGTAAGTTTAGTAGCGTCAATGGCATTAAGCACTGCATCTTTCGCAGAGGAAGCAAAAGCGGATGAATCAAAATTTAATATGAGTTCAAACGTAGCTATCACATCAAACTACATCTGGCGTGGAGCTTCACAAACAAAAAATAAACCAGCTGCTCAAGCAGGTATAGATTTTAATAATGTTGGTAACTTAAATGGATTAACTATTGGTGTTTGGGGTTCAGGTTCTGATAGTACTAATGGTTCTGAGATAGATTTATATATAGATTATTCTGCAAATGTAAGCGAAATTGCAAGTCTAGATGTTGGTTATATTAATTACCTTTACACAGGTAGCTATACATCAACTGGTAGTGCATCATACGGTGAAGTTTATCTTGGTACTACAATTGCTGAAAATTATGGTTTAATGGTTTACGTTGAAGATGGTCAACAAAAAACAAATAATGTAACTTTAGAAGCTAGCGCATCTGTAGCAATGGTAGATTTAGTTGCTGGTAACTATTTTGACTTAGATGCTACTGAAACAATTAATAGCTCATACTTCTATGCATCTGCAGGTGTAAATTGGGACTGTCTATTAGATGATAGCTATGGTATGAACTTTACTGTTGCTTACAATAGTGGTGATGGTGTTAATGCTAAATTTTATGGCATAGATTCAAGTGGAGTTACTGCTGCACTAACAATGTCAAAAGAGTTCTAGTTTTTTAGTCAAATCCTCTTTAACGGATTTGACTATATCTTCATCCTCAGCTAAATCAACGAATTTAAAACTCTCTCCACTTTGTTCACGTCCTACTAAAATATCTCCACTTTTTCTAAACTTTAAATCCAAAGCAGCTATATCAAAACCATTTGTTGTTTTACAAAACTGCTCTAATCTAGGGGATTTTTGAGAGTTAGTATAAAGATAACAATAACCTTTTAAACCTGTACGACTAACTCTACCTCTTAATTGATGAAGAGTTGAAAGCCCTAAGCGCTCAGCCCCAACTATAATAATAGTACTAAGTTTAGGTAAAGAGATGCCAACTTCAACTACAGTAGTCGCAAGTAGTATTTTACCTTTATCTCTAAATTGTTCTAAAACCTTTTCTTTATCTTTGTCTTTTCCATGAGTAACATAAACATCATCAAAATTTTTTTCCCAAAATAATCTACCCTCTAGTAAAGCTTGATATTCAAAAGCTTCATTTTCCTCAACAAGAGGATAAATAATTAAAACTTGCCTATCATGTGATATCTCTTCTTCTATATGCAATAATAAATCAGAAAAATCTTCTTTGTGTATCACAGTTGATTCAATATCTTTTTTAAAAGGAGTTTGAGTAATCAAAGAAACATCAATATGAGAAGAATCAATCATAGCCTGTGTTCTAGGTATTGGTGTAGCGGAAAACTGTAGATAATGTGGTCTTTTATCGTTTTTAGAGACCAATTTTTCCAGTAGATTTCTTTGAGCAGTGCCAAACCTATGTTGTTCATCCACCATAACTAAAGCAACATTTGGAAGATCTCTATACAAAAGTGCATGAGTACCAATTAAAAAATCATATTTACTTAAATCCTCTTTTTTTGAGGTTTTATTTGTAACTAAAGCTATATTCAAATGTTTAAGTATTTTATTTGCTTCATCGAACAATTGATTTGCTAAAATAGTTGTAGGTGCCATCAATATAGATTTATCTTTACCGCTAATAAAAGCAGATGCAAGTATAACCATAGTTTTACCACTACCAACATCACCAACAATCATCCTTTTTGCAGCAGTATCTTTAAGCAAATCAGATTCAACATCTGAAATAGCATTAATTTGATCAGAAGTAAGTTTAAATTCCAATGAATCTTTATAATAATCAATATTAGCCTTAAGCATTTTATGTGATTTAAAATATCTTTTTTTATCTTTTAAAATTTTCATATGGTTATATAATTCAATATATTTGAGAGTATTAATCATATCAAATGGTAAATCATTTTTATCATACACCTGAGATCGCGGAAAATGGATTTCTATCAAGTTATCTATAAATGTAGAATTTAGTCCCAAATCACTTAAATTTATATGAGTTAGGTATTTAGTGATTAATTTTTTAAAATCTGTATTTTTTATCTTACATTTATATACTGATGATATAAAACCAAAAGTGTCTATTTTCTTTGGATGTGAAACCTTGCAATGACCACTAGTACAAAGAACTTTACCAAACAGATAATATCTTTCACCTTCAACAAATTGTCTTAAGACGTAAGGTCTATATGAAAAAAAGTTAGCTTCAACAGTAAAACCAAGATTATGGCAAAACATACTTAATGTTAAAACTTTATCAGATTTACGAATAGAATTAATACTAACATCAAGAAATTGAGAAGATCCAGTGATATGAGTATAAACTTGCAAGTCTTCATAAGAGTTTGGAATACATAAAGCTAAATCAAATAAGGTGTTAATATTTACCTTAGCTAATTTGTCACTATCTTTCTGAGTAAATATAGATACATTTTTCATATTAAAATAATAACAAAATTATATATAAAAATATAAAAATATGACAATATGACATATAAAATAAAAGAATAATTAACAATAAATAGAATGAACAAGTAAATAAGTAAGTAAAAAGAAGAAATCCGAACTAGGCAGCGACCTACTTTCACACACCTGCAAGGTGCAATATCATC
>WFNF01000110.1 GCA_015488775.1 Helicobacteraceae bacterium | reverse complement strand
TAAGATTTTAGAAAAGTTGAGAGAATCTTGCTAAATATCTTAGCTTTTGATGCAAAGAATGGTTCAAACTAAGAATTACGCTATAATTTCAAAAATACTTTTTTAGGAACTCTTTATGTCTAAACTTAAATCTCACAACCACTTTGTTCATCCTGTTGATCGTGTTAAAAAAATGGATCTTCTTAAACATGTTATTGAATCTAACTCTTCAAAAAGTATCTTGGTTATATCTGCTTTAGATATAACTACTCTTGATTTACCTTATGAAAATGTTACATTAAAAAGTGATGATATGCTTAAAGATGAGAAGTATGATATTGTTATAAGTATTGACATCTCAACTTCTGTGTCAAAGTACTTAAAAAGAGTGAAACATGCTAAAGATTCAGCTATATTAATTGCAGATGAAAAAGACCAACTTTTAATTTATCAGATAGAGACTAAACTTCATAAAGCGATAAAAAGAGAGATAATAAAAGAGTTTGAACCTCAACTTCTTATAGATAAAAGGTACGAAAAAGAGGAAAAGGCTAGAAGAAAAGCTTTCAACATTAAGATGCAAGATGAGCGTGATGCACAAAAAGATAAAGCTAAAAAACCAAAAACTAGAAAATCTGGTAAAAGTATAAAAATAGCAAAAAAACATATTGAAGAAAAAGTAGAAATTCCTAAAATAGATAAAATAGTTGAAGACAACTATAATGATAAAAAAAATATAGATGAAATTTACTCAGAGATGAGTAAGCCTAAAAGAAAAAAATAGATTATGAATGAAAATAGGTCTATTTTACTTTTAAATATATTTCCTAGAAATGCATGGAAAGAGATTGTTTACTCTTTACTTCAGTATGTACCACATGACGATATTGCAATCCATTTAACACTACCTTGGTATAAGTATCCTCTAATCCCTTTTATTAAAGCTTATATTAAAAAATTAACCAAAATAGATTATTTGTATATATCTCTAAATCAAAAGAAGTTTGGTGAGACAAAAGGTTTTGAAAAATTTAGAAAAAACATAGCTTGGGAAAAATATTCAAGTGCAACCTATACTCACTCAAAAGGAAGCTCACGCAGACGCAAAAATACAAAGGCTATCCGTGATTGGACTGAATTTATGCGTTATTATAATATAGAGCGTGATGATTTAGCTCAAAAAGCTTTTAGTGATGGGTATTTACTATATGGAACAAATATACTCACTCAAGACGCACCATTAAGAAAATGTAATGATAGAGAGTTTTATGCAAAATATATTTTTGCTGGAAATTTTGTAACTATAAATATTAGTGAACTTCGAGATAAATTTTTAAACACTCCTATAGCACATTGTTATTATGGCATAGAATATTTTTGGGGAAATCTTTGTGATATCTCAAAGGCATACTCTCCTCTTAATTTAGATTTTAATCAATACGAGACTGAATTAAAACCTTTTCACTATAAATGGAAGCTTAAAGAGTAGAAAAGAGTCTTTCTATCTAACAAGTCTATTTCTAGATACACTTTTTCCAAATATATTTTTAAGCTCTAAACTTACATTGTCATCTTTATTGAACATATTATCTGATTTTATTTTATTTATGTATCTTACAAAATCACTTGTATATATATCAAAGATTTTTGACTCCTTCCACCTCTCCTGCGGCACTGCCATTAAGTTAAGAAAAAACTCTGGAAGTGAGGCTTCAGCCTCGCTCTTGTGTTTTAACTGTTTTCAGGAGAGGCTGAAGCCTCACTTCCAAAGAGGTGGAAGGAAAAATAAGTAAAAAATATGTTTTTAGTCCTTAACTTAATGGCAGTACCTCTGCTTAGGTGGAATGCATACAAAAGCCAAAGCAGATAAGAAAATTTAAACTATACAAATAATATTTAATGTCATTAAGTTTTCACAAAACAAAGATAACTTAAAAAGAGACCGTAAAATAAACTGTGTAAACCCACCTTTTATCCAATAATCACTTCGTATATTTTGGTAATTTTAACATTTATATGCATTACACCTCAGGAGAGGTGTAACGAGTCAAATAATGAACTTAATAGTTTGTGCTAACTCTTTGAAAAATATTTCAATCTAATTTCCTTTTTGCTAATTGTGTTTTAGAAAGGCTTTTCTAAGCCAAATAATACAAGTGTGTTTAGCTCATTTTGAGTGCCTGAACCGTAGTCTGAAGTGATGTTTTCATATGCCAAACCAAGCATTGGGTAGATGCTCATTGATTTATTTGAGTAAAGAACCTTTGCCTCACCTCTTAGTTTAGTAAATGATGTTTTTAAAGAAGAAGTTGACCCATCAAGATCAAGCGTGTTAATGTCGTAATTGTAAGCTTCTTTTGAATACTTTGCATTTAAACTAAAGTTAAGTCCCAAGTTTGTTTCAAAGTAGGTGATTAAGAAAAATTTATAGGTCATATCTTGTGCGTCGTCACTTGAAGTTGTGAACTCATTTAGCTTGTGCGTAACATCTAATGTTGAGTATGGGTAAAAGTAAGCACCTACTCTTAGCGAGAAAAAATCAGCTAGCTTTTTTAAGGCAAAATCAGCACTAAGACCTGTACTAAAAGACTTAATGTAAGTTTCATTTTTTAGATTTAACATAAATGAAGTATCAGTTTTGTTTGTGAGGTTTGCAAACTCTTGGTTTTTTACATCTGAGTATTTTAAAGCTAAACCAAAAGAGTATTGTATATGCTTTTTTTGTTGTTGGTACTGCAAAACATTAAAGTTATAGATACTTTGTGAAGATGCACTAAGACCCTCTGCAATTATGTTACCCTCTTTTTCATTTACAGAACTAGCAAGAGTGAAACTGTCATAACCAAGACCTGAAAACAGATGTTTGTTCCAATAAATTGGCATAAAAAGAGATGGAACAGTATTTCCATTTTTATTTTGACTAAGTGTTATCTCTAATCGTTCAAGTGAAAATGCATTACTTTTAGCAAGCAGTGATGTACTTAAAAGTGTACATAAAAGTAAGTATTTAAAGTGTTTAGCCATAAACTAAATTCCTTGTTTTAAAATATTTTTGTAATATATCTTTTAAGCTATAAAAAAGCTCTTAATCTACATTGTATCAGCACATTTTCTTTATATGCTAATGTATGCTAATAGCACTATAGTCACTTTTAGATTATGTTGCTATAATTAGCAAATTTTTAAATAGGAAAAAATGATGAAACTCTTTTTAATATCACTTAGTATACTTGTACTTTTTAGTGCATGTGGTGACAATGCAGTCGGTAACCTTGATGATGCGAATAGCGACACAAAAGCAAATCTGCCGTATTCAAAAGCAAAGTATGGTCAGTGGCTTTATGTTGACAGTGACGATAGCATAAGTCTTACATCAACTGGCATAAAATATAATGGTTATATTTCAAGTAAGAACAAAATATCTACACTTAAAGAGAGTGAAGAGAACCTGTTTGTAGTTACTACTGTTGGTGGTGAAACAAAATACTTAATGAGAGATAGTTCTTCATCTTTGAAAGTTGTTGCAAATGTAACAAATGTTTCAACTGCCTCACAAAGCTCTTCTTTACATAAATCTGGACTAAGTAATGTTGGAAGCATAAAAGTTTTACTCAAAAACTTAGATGATTCTAGTTTAAGTAAAAAAGATATTACAGTTAAAAGCGATGGCAAGATTGAAGTTTCTAACATCACAAGTGGTGAGTATGAGATTGTTATAGAAGATGGCAAGGGTAAGTCTGCTTCAACAAAGATAAGTATAGAAAAAGATGTTCAAGATTTAGGAATTTTTACGCTAAAAAAGAAAAGTTTACATAACTTTAAATCTGAAGTTATCTTAAAAGATCACTCAAAATATAAACAATACATCTATGGTTATGAAGGTTTAAAATATAGTGGAGTGATCAGAGTTACAAACATCGGTAGTGTTGAAGCTACTGGGTTGAGTTATGAGTTTAATGCTACAGATGAGAAACTCTCTTCATTTGTAACTGAAAACATTTTAGGTACAGTTGAGGCTGGAAAGTACAAAGATATTCCATTTACAATCAGTTTTAAACAACTAGATAAGATACAAAGAGATGTAAAAATAAAGATAAAAATTCAGGATGTAAACAATAATGTTTGGAACGACTATGTAACACTGAGAGTTTACAAAAGACCAATCGCTCTTAATATCACTACAAACACAAGTAGTGTAAAAGGTTATGTTGTTGTTTCTGGGCATAAATTAGTGCCAATTAGTACCAGCAATTCTAAGATATATCTTCCATATATTCCATCAACAACTTACAGCTTGCTACTAGCAAACTCAGACCTAGTTGGCGAGACTACATACAGCGTAGGTTTAGACACAGCGGTACTAAGTGTAGATGATCTAACAAAAACAGGCATTTATGAACCAAATAACAAAGAGTCTGAGGCAACTAAAATAGAGCTAAATAGTGCTATTGTTGCCTATCTTCATCGTGGTGATTTAGATATTTATACTCTTAGTATGGCTAACAGCACTGAAGATACTAATTATATAACTTTAAAAGTCGACAAATCATCTCCACTGTATGACAAGACTTATTCATATAGTAAAACAAACGGAAATGATGACAGCATTTTAAACAAAGGTGAGACTGCAAGATTTAATTTAGGAATTAAAAATAGTGGATTATCAGATGCAAATGATGTAGTAACAACAATAAGTACAACTGATCAATATATTACAGTTGGGAATATTGATGAACCTAAGTACATAATCGAAGGTGAGACTACTAAAGATACGGAAGGTCGCTTAAGTTCAGATAGTAACTATCTACGAAGAACTTATGGTGACTTTAACATAACAGCAGCCGCAGACACACCAGATAATCATACAGCGACAATAGATGTTTTAATGGTTGATCAATACGGAAATCAATGGAGTGATACTTTTACAGTAACAGTAGGAAAAATAGGTGCACAATTAAAAGTAGACAAATCATCTCCACTGTATGACGAGACTTATTCTTC
>WFNF01000109.1 GCA_015488775.1 Helicobacteraceae bacterium | reverse complement strand
GTTTTTAATTTATTTTCCACATGAAGAGATACCCCAAGTGATACAAAATAATCAAAAATTTCTTTATCATTAGCTTGAACAGCATAATGAAGCAAAGAAAATCCTCCACTTTTACTATATTTACCATCTTTCATGTGGATGTCTGCACCATCAGATACCAATGCTTTTATTTTTTGCAAGTCATGTAAAGCTATCGCTTTTTTCATATCATAATTTCCTTTTTTATTTCAACTTTTCTCTTTCTAATTCCCAAACACCATAAGCATTAAAACACAAATTATGTTAACGCAAAAAAAATCTATCACTTTCCTGATCAAGAGGAAAAGGTAGATATTTATAGTTACAACCTGTTTATGCCCCTTTATCTATAAAATATAAAAAAATAAAACAAACTACAAAAAGAGTAAAAAATATCTCCAATAAACTCGTACTAATATAAAAAAGTAAAAATGTATTTTTAATGTTTTTTGGAATTTTTTCAATATCTATATCTTCACTTAGTTTAAGTTTTTTATTTTTTTTAAACAATATCAATGAAGCAAAATCCATATAATACATAAGAGCGTATTTAAATGTAGGAATATCTTTTTTACCACTTTTATATATCTTTGATGCTTTGCTTGGGCTCAATTTGCCTACAATAACTTGGTAATCAATATCTATATTTTTAACATAAATATAATGGTGAATAAAAAAGCTTGTTGTATAAAAAAATGTACTAAAAATAATACTATAAAGATATACAGAAAACATAGTAAATGAGAAACTTATTTTAAATAGTAACAACCAAACAATACCTATGTTTATTGCTATTGCCAATAAAAGCCCTCCATAATGGAGTAAAAATCCTAATATATCAAAAAAAATATCAATATAATATATGATTTTTGAGGGCTTCTTTTTCATATTAACTTAAAAAGATAAACTTTTATTACCGATGAGTGTTGGTTGTTGAAGCTTTAGATTTCCCATCTTTCTTGATTGTCTTTCAACATTGTTATAAACATCTTTATAAAGTGAATTTACATCTTTATCGTTTTCAAGTAGAGCGTTCATTACATAGTATGAAAAAAGTCTTTGCTCTTTCTTTTTAAACATATTTGAGTATTGTGTTCCTCTACCTGCACTAAGTATAACCATCTTTTTATGATCAAAGGCGTCAACTTTTTTTGCTTTTAATCTAGCTGCTGCAACACCTGTTATAACACTTGCACCATCAGTTGAACCACTAAAACAACTATCTACAACTGCTATAATCTTTGAAGCTTTTGACTTAGACAAAGAGTTGTAAATATTTTTTAGTTTAAAAAACTTCTCATCATTTATAAAATTAGGATTTACATCGTAAGGTAACATATATGGTTCATTCTTTTCGCTAGCAACTGGTATCCCATGCCCTGAGTAGTAAAAGTAGATAGTATCACCCTTTTTTACTAAAGAGAGCATAGTTTTAAAATCACTTTTTATCTTACCACTTGTAGCTTTTGAGTTTAAAAGTACAAAAGTGTTTTCTTTGGGTACACCTAAAAGTTTTTGTGCAACTTTTGCAAAACTTTGAGCACTTTGTTTAGAGTATGCTATTGGTGGTACTTCATTGTCATACTTCTCTAAACCTATAGCAAAAACCCATTTTTTTTCATCTTTTGGTGCATTATCTAAAGTGTTTAAGCGTTTAATTATCTCATTATGATTATTTGTCGTAACTCTATATGTAACATCTTTTAATTCACTTTTTTGTAGCTCAACCATTAAACTTTCCTCTTGCAAGTCAAGTTGTTTATCCTCTAAACTTATATTTGTCGGATCTTTAAGCTCTATACTAGCTTGTAAGTACTTATGCTCATACTTATTTTGGCTAGATTTAGCTTGATAAATTTTATCATCATAATTTAAATCTATAGAGTTAAACTCAATATTTAGTCTATCTTTATCTAATGAGATTTTATAACTTACAAGTGCTTCTAACTTTTTTAAATCAGAATCTATAAGTCTAGCTTTACTTGGTGGTACACTAAACTCAACTACATTTTTAAATGAATGCTTTTGATCAGATGAGACTATAGTTGCTTTCATTATCTCATCATCAGGAAAATAATCTGTTGTTGTAACGTAAGGTACTCCAAGATAAGTTCTAAAAGAATTTTTAATAAATATATTAACATACTTACTAAGATTTTTTTTCTTTATCTCTTGCTCTTTTTTTATAGACTCTATATCATCACTAACTAGCTTTTGTAGTTTAAGTATCTTTGCATTTCTTTTTTGAACATCCCTCTTGTACTGCTGAGATAATTTTTCTATCTTTGCATTTCTTTTTGCTATAGCATCCTCATAAGCTTTTTTTTGTGCCTCACTTTTTTTAATATATAACTCATTTTGAGTATTTTTTCGTATTAGAAACTCTTTTTTTGTTTCATACTTGTTTCTACTTCCATCATTGTTTATACCCTGTTTTAGTACTACTTTTTTTATATATGTTGGTTTTACAACCTTTGGTGGTAGAACTGGTTTAGGTATCTCTTTTGGGATTGATGCTTCTATGTTTATAGCTTTTCTCGGTTTAAGATACTCATTTATCTGTCTTGCAAGATCCACTCTGATTTGTCCCATTGGGTCATCAACACTTATAACTTGATTTGTTGTGTAAGATTTTTTCCAAGTAAAGTTTATAGTGTTAGCAAATATTGTGTTGCTTGTTAAAAATATAAACAGTAGTTTAAAAATTAAATTTGTATCTAGCATAAAGTCCTCCTGTTGTAGTGCTGTCTTTTTCACCTGTTGATGTTGTATATTTATCATCAAACATTCTAAATATAAAACCAACATCATACTTTCTAGCAGATAAAACCAATCCCCAAGCATAAGCAGAAGTTGCTGGGCTAATAGAACCCTCTCCTGTAAAATCGTAGTTAAGAACATAATCATACTCTAAAAAAAGCAAGCTATATCTTACACCAATACCAACAGCAGTTGCACTACTTTGAGTATCTACACGAAAAGAACTGTTATAACTTATATTTGCATATACAGCATAAGTTAATAGAGGATTTTCACCAAATTCAGGTGAATATTCAACTATAGCTTCAGCACCAAGTGCGTCACCTATAAGATAAGCACCAGCGCCTAAAGAAAAATTATTCTTAATTTTACTAAATTGCTCTTCTCTATATCTTTGATCAGAAATATCTTGTTTTTTTTCTATACATTTTGCTTTTAACTTTTGTATATAAGTTTTATTTTTTACATCAATATCAAAAGTTGCATTTAGATAATAAACATCATCTTTTAGTTGAAGGTTATCTACCCCTAAATACACAACATTCACATCATCTTCATCTGCTTCAACAAATAAGCTGTTACACTCTGAAATATCTTCTAATACTAACTTCTGATACTTTTCAATACTCCTCTTTTTAGCAAGAGCAATAGCACCATCTTTACTCGAAGCCGAAGCTTCCGATTTTATAATATCAGCATTAAGAGATATTGCAAATAATATAATTAAAATTGTTTTCATATGTTCCTAATTTTTGTTGTATTATTACATAATCTGGATTAAATTTTATAAGTTTTAACAAGTATTGAAATAGATGATAAGAGAAAGATGTTACTATTTAAACCCAAATTATGCAGTAGGGGACAACAAGTAGCGTCTATGCTTGTGCATAAGGGCCGTTTAGAAAATTTTTGCGCCTACCTTATTGGTAGGTCAATAATTTAATGAATCTGCCGTGCTAAAAGCGATGGATTTCACTTTTTGTTTCTATCAATAAAAGATATCCCCTTGAGCAACTCCACGATTTATTATATGATGGTATCTAGGGTACTCTACTCTTGGTTTTCTTGGCATCTTTATGTTTAGCCTTACTTGTTATTTTTTTTTAGTATTAAGTATAGCAGAAAGTGTTTTAAATTTGATACCTGACCCTTAATACTTTGACCCTTAATACTCAATACTTCCTTTATTTAAAACTATTTATAAACGACCCTATTTCTACCATTCTCTTTGGCTTCATAGAGTGCATCATCTACTCTATTAAACCATATTGTTTGGGTATCTCCATCTTCAAGTTGTGAAACACCACATGAAATAGTAACTTCCCCTATACCTTCAAAGTCCATCTTAGCAATTTTTTGATTTATTTTTTTAGCAACTTCAAAAGCTTCCTCTTTTTCGGTATTTATTAAAAGAATAGCGAATTCTTCACCTCCCCATCTTGCAACTATATCTGTACTTCTAACGCTCTCTTTAAGTGTTATAGCTACTTTTTGCAAAACACAATCACCTGCTAAATGCCCATAATTATCATTTACTTTCTTAAAAAAATCTATATCACAAATAATCAAAGAGACACTTTGCTTTTCCCTTTTAAACCTATCAATTTCCAACATAGAGTACTCATCCAATTTATATCTATTGTATAGCTTAGTAAGAGAGTCTTTAAGTGCCATCTCTCGCATCTCAAGTTCTGCTTCTTTTAGCTGTGTCACATCGCTAGAAACACTAACAATCACCTTTTTTGAGTTGAAATACCCGTATTGTGTAACGTTATGTACATAATACGGTTTCCCTGCATTATCTTCTAAAGCGAGTACATGCGTAAACACCCCTTTTTCATTCAAATTTTTCATAATAAATTCAATATTATCTATTGTTAAATTTTTATGTATTTCTAAAATATTTTTACCTACGATTTCTTTGAGTGTGTGATTGTTGAGTGTAAGAACTTTTTTATTTGCATAAAGAAAGTCTAATGTTTTTATTTCAAAAATAGAAATGGCATCATGAGAATTTTCAATAATAAAGCTAAACTCATCACTTTTCATTTTTGCTAAAAAAAGCTTACGTGTTGACTTTTCTATCATATATCCTGCTATACCACTGATAATAGCAGCAAACACACTCGTATATAATGCCATACCTATATCAGGAACAGACAGCCCCATAATAATTGCTAAGGACAGAATTACAACAAAAGTACTTATATAAATCAGGAGAGCAAGAGAAAAACTCACTCCATACATTGTAAATATTGCTATAATTGGAATAACCTGATCCACTTGAAAGATTGCCCGGTCATTTGTAGTAAATACATAAAAAAGAGCTGGACCTAATCCAGCGATAAATGCAGCAAAGAAAAGAATTTGATATCTGTATTTTTCAAAAAGATTTTTCTTTACTGAAAAACTAAGAACAATAGGCCCGGAAACAGCAAACAAAACAACTTCTAACAACAACATTGCTTCGTTTTGAATCAAGAGATAAGTAAGAATCGCATATAAAAAATATAAAATAACTGCTATTTTCGCAGCTAAAACATTTTGTTCTTTATGCTCATTAATAAAGTTTTTTTGATATTTGTTTTCAACTTCTGAGTCTTTAAAACTAAGACCAAAAAGAGTATTTAAAGAAGAGAGAAAAGCTCGCATAAATTTATTTACCTTATAGTTAGTCTATAAACTATTCTACAAAAATATTTCTTAAATTACAGTATAGTATTCTCTTTAATACAGCATAACAGTATTCAAAGACAAGCACCTTAAATCAAAGAAATCAAAGGGGTCAAAAATCAAAGGGGTCAAATCAAAGGGGTCAGGTATCAAAATCAAAGGGGTCAAAATCAAAGGGGTCAGGTATCAAATTTAAAACTCTTATTCACATGAGAAATAAGAGCACTAGTAACACCTAAATGTCTTGCAACCTCTCCTTGAGTATAGCCATCTTTTAAAGCTAATAAAATCTTTTCATTCCTATCTTTTAAGTTTTTAATCTTTTTAAAGTGCTTGGATAAGGTTTTTTGTTTTTGCTTTATTAAACCC
>WFNF01000108.1 GCA_015488775.1 Helicobacteraceae bacterium | reverse complement strand
ATTTTATACTATCATCATTAGATACTACAGAAGTTACATTAACATCATCTAGCATATTGCCTATATCAAACAAATATCCAGATGATAAAAGTTCATCTTTATCTATAGGAACAAACTGTGCACTTAAGTTTTCATCTTTAAGTAAAAACTCTTTTGTATCATTGTCCTCTATAGAAACAGACCAAGTTCCAGACAGTTTGTTTTCATAAACTGGATTTATTAACTTATAATCTTCCTCTTGTACAGTTGAAGTGTTTGTTTCAGATGTAGTATCTACAATCTCTAGCTGATTTTTAAAATGTTTAAGTGCTTCTTCAACATCTACAACTGGCTTACCAGGAGTAATAGCTTCAACAACTTTTGCAAGTTCACTCTCATCACTTAATACTGTCTCATTTAACTCTGGAAAAGTTTTATCTATAGCATCTGAAAGATCAATACCATTGCTACTATTACCATCTTTATCAACACTTTGAAGGAGTTGTAACATTACATTAACTTTACTTTTCTCTTCACTACTAAGTGAGATAATTGCAGTTTTTTTATCACTAGGTTCTTCCCCTTTAACTAAGCCAAGTGGTGTAATAATTTTTTTACCTTTTACACTACCTAATTTAAAATCTCCAATAAAAAAATCTACACTCTCCCCTTCAAGATATTTAAACTCACCTTTATCATTTGTTACACCAGAGTTTGAACTAGTTTTATATTTACACCCTTTTACTGGTGCATCTACAAACTGCCCTATCAATACTGTTTTTTGAGTATTATCAACAATCTCTTTTTTTAATCCATCTTTAGGTTTATCCTCTGATGTTTTAGTAGTAGTTTGTTCACACCCTAGTGATATTATCGTTAGTGTTATAACTAAGATAAACTTTAAACTTTTTTTCATAGAACCATCCTTATTTTAATCTAAACAATTAATATCAGAATAATAACATACAAAAATCACTTTAAAGTTCCGTTTGCTAAATATTTTTAGGTCTATAAAATAAACTAAGTAAAGCTGGAAGTAAAACCAAATCTAGAACTAAGGCTATATTTAGAGCTAATACAGATACTATTGCAAAGTTTAGGTAAGGGACAAAGCTACTTATAGCAAAAGATGAAAAAGTTATACTGAGCAAAATTGTGGTCAATACCATAGCATTACCACTATGAGATATAACGTAATCTATACTCTTCTCAAAACTCATCTTTTTTATACTATCTTCATACTTTGAGAAAAAGTGTATAGAGTCATCTACTGCAATACTTAAAATTACGGCTGCACTTATAGCAACACCTAAGTCTATGTTTATACCAAGATAACCCATAGCACCAGAAACGAAAAGTATAGGTGCAATATTTGGTAATAAAAACAACCATAATTTTTTTAAATCCCTAAAAATAATCAACATCAATAAAGCAACTAAAAGCAATGTAATACTAATAGATGTGATTAAAGTTTTAGTTACATCAGACTGCATATAAGCGAAAATTGCAGTTTGACCTTGAACACTTGAACTATAAGATGTATTTTTACTCCACCAATTATTAACCCACTTAATCATTTTTAAATCTCTTGATGTGTCAACAATATCACTATTTGTAGTAAGTCTTAGTTTTTGGTTATATATATCTATTTTATCGTTTATCTCCATACCCTGAGGCAAGGACATAGTATATAGTAAAAGATATTGTGCTATCAAATCTTGATTTTCAGGTAAAACAAATTTACTTTGTGGATTAAGTAAATTTTGCATTTTTACAATAATATCTTTTAATGAGCTTGTAAATCTTACTTGTGGGAACTCTTTTTTTAACTCTTTTTCGAAGTCAATCACTTTATGTAAAAATTTTGGTGACTTAACTCCATCTTTCTTTTTAGAATCTATTATAATCTCATAAACCATAGATCCCGTAAGATTTTTTTCTATAAAACTACTACCTTGTCTAACAGTTGTATCTTTAGCAAAAAACTTTATAGAGTTACTATCTACTTTTAAAAAGTTTAAACCATAAGCTAAAAAAGCAAATAATATTAAAAATGAAAAAACAATTTTTTTATCATTTCTACTTATAAAATCTCCATAACCACTAACTTTTAAAAAATTAAAAAATCTTATATCTTTTGTTTTATAATCATCCCCTAACATAAGTAAAATACTTGGTACAATAGTTACGGTAAAAACAAAAGCTAAAAGTGATCCACTTGTTATTGCAATGCCAAGAGTTGATATTGGTAATATCGCAGAAAAACCAAGAGAGGCAAAACCTATAGATGTAGTAATTGTTGTAAGAGCGATAGGTAAAATATTTTTTTCAAGAGCTATTTTTACACACTCTACATTATCTTTTATACTCTTTTTATAGTATAACCATGCTAAGTATAAGTGCATGGCATCAGCAATAGCTACAGCGGTTATAAATGCTGGTATATTTACTGTAAAATTATTTAATTTATAACCTAACAACATCTGAATACTTATAACAACTAAAAATGTAAAAACAACTACTATAGATGGAATTATAACACCTATAATACTTCTAAAAAATAAAAAAAGTATTATATTTACTAAGATAACTGCTGTTGGTAGAAG
>WFNF01000107.1 GCA_015488775.1 Helicobacteraceae bacterium | reverse complement strand
GGCTTAATGTAGCCCTAAAATAGGCACTTTGAACGAAATATAAAAAATGAGTATTTTTTAGATTTTAATTCTGAAAAAATTCTGAAAAATAGAAAAAATTCTGAAATTTATAAAAGTTATTCACTTTTTAAAGTATTATGTGAAAAAACTATAGTTTAAGAAAAAATCAACTATAATTTAGATATTAAAAATAAAAAAGTAAAAAATATTACTTATATATAGGCTACAAATGAATAGAAAAAAGATATATAATCCAGAATCAAATGAACACGTTAATGATAGAAAAATTTTTGGTGGAAACCCCACTGGTCTTTTTGAGTTAAATAATATTAAGTACCAATGGGCATATAATCTTTGGGAAGTTATGTTAAACAACACATGGTTTCCAAAAGAAGTTGATATGACTAGAGATGCTAATGATTATAAAAAACTTACAGAAACTGAAAAAGCTGCTTACGATAAGGCTCTATCTCAACTAATATTTATGGATTCACTTCAAACAAATAATTTGATTGATAATGTAAATCCTTATGTTACATCACCTGAGATAAACTTGATTTTAGTAAGACAATCTTTTGAAGAGGCTTTACACTCACAATCATACGCAGTTATGGTTGACTCTATCTCTCAAAATAGTGAAGAGATTTATGATTTATGGCGTAAAGATATGATGTTAAAATCTAAAAATGATAATATTGCTAAAATTTTTATTAAATTAGCCGAGGAACCAAGTGAAATAAATTTTGTAAAAGCTTGTTTTGCAAATCAAATTTTAGAGGGTATCTACTTTTATAGTGGTTTTGCTTATATCTATACACTTGCAAGATCTGGTAAAATGTTGGGTTCTGCTCAAATGATTAGATTTATACAAAGAGATGAAGTTACTCACCTTGTTTTATTTCAAAATATTATTAGAACACTTAAGCGTGAAAGACCTGACCTTTTTACTAAAGAATTAGAGTTAGAGGTTATAGAGATGTTTAAAGAGGCTGTGCAACTTGAATCTCAATGGGGAAAATATATTACTCAAGGACAGATTTTAGGACTTACAGATGATATAGTAGAACAATATATACAATTTTTAGCTGATGAGAGGCTTCACGCTGTTGGCATGGATCGCATATATAATGTAACTAACCCTATTAAATGGGTAGATGACTTTTCAAATTTTAATGATCAAAAAACAAACTTTTTTGAGGGTACTGTTGCAAATTACTCTAAAGGTAGTTTAAATTTTGATGATTTTTAAAGTAAGTTATAATGATGGAGTAAAGCCATCATTATATAAAAACATATGAATACGCTAGTCTCACTAAGAATAAAAACAACTCAAAATTATCAAAAAAATTTATCAAATCTTACTAAGCAAATTAAAAAAAATAAAAATGACTCTATTATTTTAGCATCTGAGGTTTTTTTAACTGGTTTTGATTATGAAAATTTTGAGAGTGCTGCATCTTTTTCAAAAGAAGCAACACAAAAGCTTTTAGATGTTTTAGATGGTAGGGTTCTGATTATAACTATGATTGTAAAAAAGAGTAATGCTTTTTATAATGAGGCAAGAGTTTTGTATGACAATAAGATTGTTTACACTCAATCTAAAAATAAACTTTTTACCATAGGTGATGAAACAAAGTTTTTTACCTCTCATCCAAATAAACCATTAATTTTTGAGCTTAATGGAGTAAAGTTTGGTATATTGATATGTTTTGAGTTACGCTTTAAAGAGTATTATAATCTTTTAGAGGGGTGTGACATCATCTTTGTACCTGCAATGTGGGGTAAAATTCGTTCAGCTAACTTTGAGACTCTAACAAGGTCGCTAGCTGTTTTAAACCAATGTTATGTGGTCGCTAGTGATAGTTCTAATGCAGATTGTAGTGGTCGCTCCAATATTACTACACCTTTTGGTGAACAATCATTCAATAGGAACAAACTTTGCTTAAAAATAGAGTATAATAAAAAATTGATAAATAAGATGCGTAGATATCTAAATATAGGGATAAAATAGCTTGGCACTAGATAACATAACCAAAATCAAAACAACTAGACTTGCAAATGAGATAGATAAGGTTTTTAGTATAAATGAGAGTATTAAAAAAGCGATAATTGGAACTAATCGTGAAGATTTTGTTCCAAGAGGCTTTAAACATAATGCTTATAAACTAGATGCCTTACCTATGGGAGAGTCGCAATGGATAAGTTCACCACTTACAGTTGCAAAAATGAGTATGTACCTTGATCATAAAGACGCTGATAGTGTTTTAGAAATTGGTTGTGGTAGTGGTTACCAAGCAGCAGTTTTATCTCATCTATTTAGACGTGTTTTTACTATAGAGAGAATTGAACCTCTGCTTCTTGAAGCTCAAAAGAGGTTTCGCGCTTCTGGGACTATGAACGTACATACAAAACTTGATGATGGTCAAAGTGGATGGAAACAATTTGCTCCATTTGATAGGATACTTTTTTCTGCTTCTATAAAAGAGATACCAAAAGCTTTATTCTCTCAGCTAAGTGATGGTGGCATATTAATAGCACCGATAGAAAAAGGATCAAATCAAGTTATAACAAAATTTACAAAGTATAAGTCAAAGGTTGTTTCTATGGAACTAGAATCATGTATCTTTGTTCCTGTGCTAAACGGTATAAAAAGGTAGTTTTATGAGTATTTTAGAGTGGTTTCAAGTTGTTTTTTTAATTCTGGTAGTAAGTGTAGGCATGTATGGAATAATAAAAGCCATTTTAAGTGATAAAGAGAGCTAAACTCTTTAGAGTTGCTCTACATATTTAAAGCTTCTTCAAAAGTGTTTATATCTTTTATGGATTCTAAAAGTACATGCTCTATCTCATTAGGGTTTAGTTCATACTTTTCTATAAAATACTTTATATAATTATCATCTCTCTCTTCATTTGCAATTATAAAAGTTAAAATATCTGCGTATGTTGAATTTTTTCCTACTATAGCACCTTTTATATTGTCTGATATATTCATATCATCTAAAATATCTTCTATTACTCCACCTAATAAAGCATCTATCAAAGAAAAAACTCCAATAAAGTAAGCTTCACTTAGTTCAGTTTTACTAACATTTGGTTTTATAAGTTTTAGTGTTTCTTGCATTAGCACGGTGCGTGATTTTACCAAAAGTAGTAGAGGTGATGCTTCTGTAGAGTTGTTAACAGATTTTGAATATATAAGCAACATAAGCCACTGTGCAAGTGGAAAACGCCCAACTAGTGTTAGAACATGATTTATAGAAGATATTTTGTTTCTAAAAGAGAAAGCACCTGAGTTTATAAACTTAAGAAGTTGTATAGATAAAGTGTGGTTTGTTTCAAAAGTTGCTGTTATATCATCTAAACTAGCTTCACTTACTAACATATTTACTATTTTTAAAACTGCTAATTTTTCAGAATCAACAAAACTGTTTTTTAGTATATTTGGCTTTGCAAAATAAAAACCTTGAAATAGACCAAATCCAAGCTCTTCACAACTATTTTTTGTAGCTTCATGCTCTATTTTTGTTGTTATGATTTTTGAAGTTTTTATATTGAATGCTCTTAAAACATCTGTAACACTATGTAATTCGGTTGTTGTCGTGTCTATCTTAATGTATTCAAAGTATCTAAGAACTCTTGAATATTTTTTCATATTTTCTATATTAAAATTTATATCATTTATTGCTAATGTATAGCCATCATGATAAAGTTTTAAGATACGCTCTTCAAGTTTCTCATCTATACTCTCTAAATCCAATAGAGATAAAATAAACTTATCTTTTGGTAGGTTATAAACTAAATCGTGAAGTATAAAATCATAATCTACTTTTACAAAAGCTTTATGTAGTCCTAAAACTTGTGATGTACCAAACTTATTTAAAACATTTGATACTACTGTTGATGTAGCTTGTCTATTGTTATCAACTTTTGACTTTTCATTATGAAATAAAAGTTCGTAAGCAAATATCTTTCCGTCTATATCAACTATTGGTTGTCTTCCAAGAAAAAATTGTGATGCCATATTAAAATCCATAAATTGTATTTTGTTATATTATGTCATTTAGTATATAAAAATAAGATAAAAGGGGAAATAATTTTGAAAGAAAACGCTCAACACTCCAGGGAGAACGTTTATATGCGAATAATATCATATAAAACTTATCAAATCCCCAATATATATATCTAATTTATGAAATAAGATATATAATTATAAAAAAAATCTAAAAGGTTAAAATATGGATGCACTTATAGTTATAGTGGAAGATGATGAAGATATCTTAGAACTTTTAGAATACAATCTAGCAAAAGAGGGTTTTGAAACTATGGGTTTTACAAATCCTAACAATTTAAGACAGGCCTTAGATGAAGAGAGCATAGACCTTATAATTATGGATAGAAATCTAAATAATGTTGAGGGAAGTGAGTATGTTAACTCACTTAGAGAAGATGGCATAAATGTTCCAGTAATATATCTAAGTGCTAAAAATAAAGATAGTGACATAGAAGAGGGATTTTTAAGAGGTGCGGATGATTATGTAACTAAACCATTTAATATGAAAGAGCTTCTTTTAAGAATCAAAGCGGTCTTAAAAAGAACAAAAACAAGTAGTGCTGAGGATAAAGTATCTTATAGAGATATAATTTTAAATACTGCTTCAAGAAAACTTTTTATTGACAAAGAAAATATTGAACTAACTAAACTAGAATTTGATCTTTTATATACTCTTATAAGTAACCAAAATGTTGTTTTAGAAAGAGATTATCTGCTTGATGTAGTTTGGGGAAATGATGAGTTTTATCAAGATAGAACTGTAAATGTAGCTATAAATAGACTTAAAGAAAAAATTGATCCAGAGAAAAAAAAGGATTATATTAAAACAGTTAGAGGTGTTGGTTACACATTATGTTAAAGATACATAGATACTTTTTTTATAATTTTTTATATCTTTTTTTAGGCACTATAGTTGTTGCTTCTTTTTTATCTTACTACTCTTTAAAAGAGGTTGTTTTAAGTGAAACAGAGGACAAACTAAAAAAAGTTATAGATCTTATATCTTTAAATATTGGTGAGGTTGAAAACCTTGATAACTATGTTAGTAAACTAACAAAACTAACACATTTTCGTATAACAGTAGTTGGTAAAGATGGTCTAGTTTTAGCAGAGTCATTTGCAAATAAAGAGAAGATGGAAAACCATCTAAATAGGTATGAGATAAAAGCTTTAAAAACACAAGAATATGGTTTAGCTATAAGATACTCCCACACCGTAAAAGAAAACTTTATGTATATGTCAAAAAAGATATCTTATAACAATAAAATAGTTTACCTTAGAGTTGCAAAAGAGCTATCGAAAATCATAGGTTCATTTTATAGTTTATGGATAGAGTTACT
Organism: Helicobacteraceae bacterium; assembly: GCA_015488775.1. GTDB lineage: Bacteria > Campylobacterota > Campylobacteria > Campylobacterales > Sulfurimonadaceae > WFNF01. The sequence goes on along the minus strand of WFNF01000107.1, from coordinate 32,036 downwards.
TGGTGTTTTTGCATTTATAGCAGTGCTAGCTATGATTATATCTTACAATATGTCTAAAAAAATAGATTATGACATAAGCCAAATTATTAACTATTTAGATGAAGTTTCAAATAAAAACTATAAATCTATTTTAATAATCAAATACTTCCAAGAATTTTTGAAAATATCTATAGTTCTTAAAGATCTTGTGAAAAAACTACATCAAAGAGATAAACAAAGAAGAAAATATACTGCAAAATTAAGATTATCCAACAAACAAAGAAACGATATATTGTCTGCTGTTTCGCATGAGTTTAAAAACCCTATAGCCTCCATAATGGGTTACTCAGAGACTATCATAGATGATGAGGATATGCCTGAGAAGATAAAAAAGAAATTTTTAGGAAAAATAGTAAAAAATTCAAAAAAAATTACAGATATGATAGACCGTTTAGCTCTTTCTGTAAAGTTAGAAAATGGAGACTTAAGTTTAGAAGAGAGTGAGTTTAACATCAAAATACTTGTTAAAGAATGTATAACCAACATCAAAAAGAAGTATAAAGATAGAGAGATTAAACTTGAAGCTATAGATAAAAAAATATATGCAGATAAGACAATGATAGATTTAGTTGTAACTAACCTTTTAGATAACGCATTAAAATATAGCGAAGGTGATGTGTTAGTAACAATAACAAAAGATAGCTTAAGTGTAACAGACCAAGGAATAGGTATTGATCAAAATGACTTAAATAAGATTGGTTCAAAATTTTATAGAGTTGAGAAAAACACATGGGATAACTCTATGGGATTAGGTTTAGCAATAGTAACTTTTATTTTAGGTTTACATGACAAAAGATTAAACATAAGCTCTAAATTAAATGAAGGTTCAACTTTTTCTATTGATATTTAATTTAGAGGTGCTCTCTCTAGTTACACCTCTATAATCCCAATCTACATCAAAATAACAAAATATAAAATACTAGTAAATCTTTGTTTAGAAAATCTTTGTTACAAAAAACGTTATAAATTTTTTGTACTATGTCAACAAGCAAAAACAAAGGATTTAAAAAATGAAGCAAAATAATAAAATAGGTATGAGTCTAGCGCTTGCATCTCTGATCACTTTAGGTGTAACAGGTTGTGGTGATAGTAACAATGCGAGTGATAATAATAACAATGATGTAAAAAAACCTCTAGTAGTAAAATCATCTACAGTGGACATTACAGTAGAGCGTGGAAAAGTTTACGATGCTAATGTAAGCGATTCTTCAACTCCTGCACAAGTTGCAATACAAAAATCAGGTAAAAATATTTATACTTTTGCAAAAGCTCCAACTTACCCAGTAGTTGTTAATGGTGGATGGATAGATGTAAATGATGATGGCAAGATGGATACATCAGATATTAAACTAGACATAGAGATGAAATCATATGGTACTACTGTTACTCCAATAACGACATTTTTAGCTGATGTTGATGAAAAAGTACGTGAAAAGAAACTTAATGACTTGCTATCAAGATTAAATGAAGCTGGAATAGGTTCAGATACTATAATCACTGCTAAAGAGTTGCTTCAAGTTCCTTCTAAAGCTCCAAGAGATGTTTTTGTAGCAGCAAACGCTATCTATAAAGATATAAAAGAACACTCAAATGCTTTGCCAAGTGAAGATGCTGTTATATCTCAGTTTACTACAATAAATACTTTAGGTACTAATGCAAATGCAAAAGATTTTGAAAAACTAGTGATTGTTGATTTGGGAAGTTATGTTGAAAAGATTTCTGATCAAGATGTGTTTGAGTTTAAGCAAGATGTTAAAGACTCAGTAGTTCCAGACTTAGCAAAGGCTCTTCTTTTAAATAAAATGACAAATATGGGCTTTCTTGATAAATTTACATTCAATAGTGACTATACATTAACACTAAAAAATCCAAAAGGTATTTATGTAGCACCTAAATGGAGAGTTGAGGGTAAAAAACTTATTATCAGTCAATATGGTGATGATATAAGAGAATACACTTTTGCATCTCAAACACCAACTAATGGTAGTGATGTAACTGAGTTAAATAATGGTAAAACTACACTTTATGTTATAAATATTTCAAACAGTGTTGTAACACCACCAAGCGATACTAAAGGTGATGAAACTCCATCAGATACTGTTTTAGATTTAAGTGGATACACAAGTGTTATTATTTATAAAAATGTTTCTGAGTTAACATCTACATCACTACTTGGTGCATATAAAAATAATGCAGGTTTTAGCTCTACAGCAGTAAGTACAGCAAAAAGTTGTACTGATTTTGGATTTACAACGCCAATTTCACAAACAAATGCTGGAGGCATTAGCACAAAAACATATTCAGTGGTAAATATGACAACATACAAATCTAGAACTTGTTCTGAATTTGACTACACTAACGCATCATACGGAGGCGGTTCAGAAAATATTGTTGCATACTACAACATAGGTTCTTTGTAAGATACTCTGTTTTGAGACTGTGAAATAACTCTTTTACAGTCTCAAATATTAATTTAGATATATCTCTTTTCATGCAAAATTTAGATAAAATGCATGCACAAGGACAATCATGAAAGAAAATTTAAAACAGACAAAATATCCAAGTAAAAATTTAAAAAGTGAAACTTACAATGAGGGTGAAACCTTTGTGACTAAGGATTACTATGATGCTAAAAATGCTTTTGTGAGAGAGCTTAGTTATCTTACAGATGGTGTTAAAGAGGTAAAACACTTCACTACAAGTGGTGTCTTGGCTAAGGTAGATTATTTTGTTAACAATTTACGTCACGGTGTGGAGAAAAAGTACATTATATCTCAGGCTAAAAGAACTGTTAAGAGTAGTAAAATGTATGTAGAGGGTAAGTTACATGGAGATAACATCACTTATAATGCACAAGAGCAGATTATTAAACATGAACTTTTTGCTCAAGGCAAACGTGTAGCTAAATATTTATATGAAAATAATGAGATTACTGCTGCAGAGGTACTAGATAGTGAAAATATACAGAACTTAAACGCTCAAGATTATGAAAAACTACAGGGTTATCTTACTTAAATTTGAAGTTAAATCAAAAGGCTGAAGCTGATATGTTAGTTACTTTAGCTTATCAAGGAAGTGCAGATAAAGATGATTATGATGCAATTAAAATTGTAAAAATACCAAAAGGTCAAAAAGAATCTAGTTTTAGAATCAAAACTAAAGATGATGACGAACTTGAAAATTTAGAGTATTTCATCATTTCTATAGAAAAAATACTTGGTGGTGGTTTTGAAAATGTCATTGTTAACCCTAAAAATGTTAAAACAGATATAAATGACAATGTTGATATTTCAAATGCATTTAAAAAAGATAGTTTCATCACAAGTTGTTGAATTTGCTTTAAGTAGTGCTAATATAGAGGAAAATTCAAAAAAAGCCTTAGATAAGATTGCTGATTTACTGATCAAATATAATAATGCTAAAATAGAGATAGAGGGCCACTCTAATCATAAAGGTGATAAAGATAAAAATATTAAGCTCTCATAAGACAGAGCTCAAAGTGTTAAAGACTATATAGTTTCTTTGGGTGTTGATGCAAGAAGGATTAAAGCAGTTGGGTATGGAGATACAAAACCATTACTAGCGATTGATAATCCTAAGGCTTTAGAGATAAATAAAAGAGTTGAGTTTAAAGTTTTAAAATAGAGGTTAAATAAACAATGCAAGATACTAAAGTAAAAAATCAACTTATAGTTACAATGTTTAACTCTTTATATCACAAGGGTTATAGTGCAAGTAAGTTAAACAATATTTTAGATGAAGCCAATGTATCTAAAGGTGGTTTGTATCATCATTTTAAATCTAAAAAAGATTTAGCCTTAGTAAGTATAGAGAAAGTTTTAGGTGGTGCTATTTATGAGCTTTGGGATAAACCCTTAGATGTTCAAAGTAATATAATTGAGGCTATAGTTAAATGTGTAGACTCATTTGAAAAATTCACCTTAGATGATTCTAATCCATTTAGTGTAAAAAGTGGGTGCCCTTTAAACAATCTTTCTAGTGAACTAAGTGCAGTAGATGAAGATTTTGCAAAAGCTATAAGTGCTATATATGAAAACTGGCAAGATGCACTTATCATTGCTTTACAAAAAGCTAAGAAACTTGGTGAGATAGCTGATGATGTAGATGAGTATAGTGTGTCAATATTTTTAATATCTTCAATCGAGGGTTCTATAGCTTCTGCTAAAGTTCACAACTCTATTGAGATATATAAAAGTTCCACACAAGAGTTAAAAAAGTATATTATTGCTTTAAAAACTTGACTTTTAATATATAGTAAGTTAGTATACAAACCAACTAGTCTGTTTTAAAGGAACAATATGAAAAAACTTCTTATATTAATATTTTTTAGTAGCTACCTTGCCGCTTCATCACCATTTTTACTTACTAAAATATCTGATGTTTACCCTCTTGTTGAGATAAATACTAAAGAGGTGCCAAAAACATATATAAAACCTATAAAAGAGATGATAATAAAAATGGCTAACTCTTTAGGTATTAAAACAGATGGTTACTCTTCAAGACCACTAACCATAATGATAACTAGACTCCCTCTTGATAACAAATCTGTTATAAAAATATCATTGTTGATGGGTGAAGAGGTTCAAAGACTTGATGACAAAGAGGAAGTTTTTGCTATAACATACCTTGCAGATGACATCATAGAGATTGATGAATTGGAGTTTGAACTAATGGAAAGTGTAGAGTTTTTACTTGAGAGTTTTAAAGATCAATACATTGAGGATAATGAATAATGAAAATTTTACTAACACTAACACTTTTACTAACTTTTGCAAACGCTTCCATAGATAGTTTTGCTAAAAAAATGTCTTATGAAACTAATTATGACAAAGCTTTAAAAAGAGCTAAAGTAGAAAAAAAAGATATTATGTTTGTTCTTGTAACTAACTACTGCCCTTTTTGTCGTAAGTTTGAAAAACGCTCACTTAGTAGCGATACAGTGGACAAAATTGTAAAAGCTAATTACATACCACTTATCATCAATAGAGAGCGTCACGACTTTCCTGAACGCTTTGAGAGTGATAGAATCCCTGCAACATACTTTGTTAACTATAAAGACGATACAAAGTTTGAACTTCATCTAGGTTACAGACCTAAAAAAGATTTTATAGAGTATTTACAAAAGAGGATAAAATAGCTATTCCTCTTCAACCTCTTCATTAAATAAAACTTCAATCCCATACTCTTCATGAGCTATAATATGTTTTTTATATTCAAAACCAGTTTTTGAGTGAAGAGTTGCTATAAAACCACCCTCTTGCAACAACTGTGATACTTCACGAGGACCTATGGCTTTTTTACCATACTTTTTTAAAGAGTTTCCCCAAATCCTATAGCTACATTTACCACTTGACTCAAACATCTCTCCATCTTCTGTGTGAAATGATGCATTTGAGCAAGTATATATTTTAGTGTTTTTACCAAGTACCATCTTTTTTGTTTGTTCAATTTTTCCATCATCACAATAAGGGCAATCTCCAAGCATCACTAACTCCTTGTTTTTATAGCAATATTTTATACTTTTTGTAATATTATTTATAAAAATATTGCATTTTGTCATATAAAGGTTAAAAATGAAAGATTTAAAAGATTATATATATCAAAAAGACAGTTCAGAAAAAAGTTATGAGTTGATAAAAAATATGATTAGTGATAATACTTATGTTGAACTAGAAGTTGATAAGTTGATCAAAGCGCTAAGTATTGATGGCGAAATATTTATAGTTCAAATGTCTTATGATGACTATGATAGTGAGATGAAAACAAGTAAACTTAGATATCTTATATCTCAAGCGCTTAGTGTTGTTGTCTCTTACGAGGATGATTCTAAACAAAGCTATAGGATTAATAAATTTGCTAACTATATCAAAGATATAAGTGATGAGTATCAAAACTCTATTTTTGGAGTTAAAAAAGTTGATAAGTTGAGTTCTATGCCTATAACTATTTTATTTAGTGGTGTTTTACCTATAAATCAGTTGGAGATGGGTGTGTGTAAAGATGTTTGGGAGTTTATAAATAGTGATGATGATTATTTTAAACCAAGATTTAAGAAACTTAGAGATGATATAAGTAAGGATTGTGGTGTTAGAATTTTACCGCTATTGCCCTACTTTGATAAAACTTTAAAACCATTAAATGTTAGCTTAAAAGATATAAAAGAGAACAAAATTATAACAGAGTTTGAGGTTATAAAAAATCTAAATAAAGAGACTATAGAGATATACCTTGAGAAGATTAAACAAGTTTATTTAGCTCTTTGCAAAAACTAGTTCACACTTTTAACACACATTTTTTGAGTAATATGTTAATATAAATAATTAAAAGAGATATAAAAAGGAGTTTATTATGCAAGTATCATCACAAACTAACCCTTATGCAAATATGCAAGCTTTACAACAACCTATAAATTTACCAGTTAAGCCTGATGTTCAATCAACTCTTCCTGTAGTACCTGAAAATCCAATAAGACCAGATATCCCAGTAAAACCAGAACTTCCTACAGATGGTGAAAACTCACAAGTTATGAGTGATGAAGCACGTCAAACTTTAGTAGCTTACGCAGGACATGAATCTAAAAAAACTCAAGCAGAGATATATCTTAGTGTAGCTTTAGATAGCAAGGTAAATCTAGATAATGGTTCAAAAGTTATGATAGAAGCTTTAAGAGAGACCCAACAACAAAATAATGCTATAAAAGCTTATAGTGCATACCAAGAAAATCAACAAATGATGTACGCTTAGATAAGATTTAAGGAATACTTTTTGCTTGTATATACCTAAAAAGGTATGAGATGCAAGTATCTTCTATAATTTCTCAAAACACCACCTACACAGCTCAAACTAAAGAAACTTACTATAATGATTATAGAGATAACTGGGATGACAAAGCAGTTGATATCTTCAACGAGTTATCCTCTTCATGGACTGATCAAGAGAAGCTTCAAAGAGGTTTAGTCTTAGATATGAGTATGAATCACCCTTTATTTTTGAGTATGCAAGAACCATATCCAGATAAGATGCCATCAGATGTTAAAAGATCTTTAGAGTCTGCTAAAAGCTCTTATGAAAAACAAACAAGTGTTGAAGATAAAAGGGCATTTAGTTTAGAATGGAGTTTGTCTCATAGGGGTAAATCAACTGATGCAGTTTACGATAAATTTTTGGAAACCTTTGTTTCTAAGTATGTAGAGAAACCAAAAAATGAAGAAAAAATAGACTATGAATTAGAAGCTTTTGTAGATGACTTAACCACCAAGGGTGCAGCTAAGTTTTTACACGATTTCAACCAAGATAAGATAGATAAACTTGTTGATGAGTATAGAGAAAAACTTGAAAAAGATTTAGAGCAAAATCCTAACTCTGGTATAGACATAGAGGAGATGACTGCTAATTTTAAAAAAGATTTATTAGAAAAATTTAAAGAGTTAAATGAAGATAGTAAAAATGCTATAAAAAGTGTAAAATCTTTACAAGATAATTTTATGAACCAAGTTAGCAAAAATGACTCTAAACTTAGTGAAGTTCTTAGTTTGTTTTAAACCTAAATTATGCAGTAAAAACTTAAGAAAGCATTTATGCTTGTTGTTCCCTACTACATAATTTGGGTTAAACTTTTTTGCAAAATAGTAATTTATGATATAATCTATTTATGGCAAAAATAGACCAAGTAAAAGAATATATTGGTGCATTGAAAGTTTATTTAGCGCTTATTACGGCATTACTTATGGGTGATATAAGTGGAACTGTTAAATTGTATCAAAGTGGTATGATTGACTTTATATTTTGGCTTGGAACTATTACAATAGTTATTTTATCAATTATATTTATGTTATTGGCTAAACATATGCATAAAAAAATTAATGAATTAAAGGATTTAACATGAGTATAGAAGCGTTGGCTTTAGGTATTGCTTTGAGTATAGCTTTATTTGCTATTGTTTATAGTAGTTATGAGATGATAAAAGGCTAAAAAGCCCTAGCTATGGAATAAAATCCTAAACTTTAGAAATTAAACAAGTTTGTAAAAATTTTATGTCATTGAAATAACTCTAAACTAAGTGAAGTTTAGTAAAGGGCACCTCTAAAATAAAATAAAATAAAAAGAAAACTATGCAAAAACTTATAAAAATACTTACTCAAAATACATCCTTACAATCTGAACATATCTCAAATATATTAAAACTTTTAGATGAGGGTTCTACTATCCCTTTTATAGCTCGTTATAGAAAAGAGTTAACTGGTGGTGCAAGTGATGAGGATCTTAGAGTTTTTGAAGAGACCTATAACAAACAAAAGCGTTTGTTAGAGCGTAAAGAGGAAATAAAACGTCTAATATCTCAAAGAGCAACTCTTAGCTTATCTTTAGAAAAAAGTATTGATGAGGCTGAGAGCTTAAATATATTAGAGGATATTTACAGGCCTTATAAAGAGAAAAAAAACACTAGAGCTACTTTGGCTGCAAGTAAAGGACTTACACCACTTACTAACACTCTCCAAAGTGCAAAAATGGGTTTAGATGAGTTTAAAACTTACGCAAAAAGTTTTATAAAGGGTGAGGTTAAAAGTGTAGATGAAGCTATAAAAGGTGCTCAAGATATATTAGCAGAGCGTTATAGTGAAAATCCAAAAGAGAGAGATGCATTAAGAAACACTATGTTGTATCATGGTGTTATAGAGGCTAAAAAAACAAAAAACTTTGATCAAAAAGGTGTTTATCTTAGTCTTGCAAATCTAAGTGAAAAAGTTGCTTATATTCCATCACATAGATACTTAGCATTGATGCGCGCAGTAAAAGAGAAACAACTTGGTGTAAAGATAAGCATAGATCAAGATAGAGTGTTTAACAATATAGAAACATATAAGATACCAAAGTATGCTTCTAGTTCATCAAAACTACTTCTAGACTCATATAAAGATGGTTTTAAACGCTTGCTTTTACCATCATTAGAGCGTGAGATACACTCTTTTTTAAAAGAGCGTTCAGACAAAAGTGCCATAGATGTTTTTGGTAAAAATCTTACACAACTTCTCATAAGCCCACCTGTTATAGGTAGGGTTATACTTGGTGTAGATCCAGCTTTTAGAACAGGTTGTAAGTTAGCTGTTTTAGATAAAAATGGAAACTACTTAGATTCAGCTGTTATCTACCCAACTGCTCCTAAAAATGACTATGAGAACTCTAAAAAAACTGTTCTAGCCTTAGTAAAAAAGTATAAAATCGATGCAGCAGCTATTGGAAATGGAACAGCTTCACGTGAAACTAGTGAGTTTTTTGCACAACTAAATAAAGAGGATGGTTTTAGGTTAGAATACACCATAGTTAGTGAAGCTGGTGCATCCGTTTACTCTGCTTCTGCTTTAGCTAGCGATGAGTATCCTAAACTTGATGTTACCATAAGAGGTGCTATATCTATTGCAGCAAGACTTCGTGATCCTCTTGCTACTTTAGTAAAGATAGATCCAAAATCTTTAGGTATTGGTCAATACCAACACGATGTTGATCAAAAACTTTTAAATAAAAAGCTAGATGATGTAACAGGAGACTTAGTAAATAGAGTTGGAGTAGATATTAACTCTGCATCTGTATCGTTGTTAACTCATATAGCTGGTTTAAGTACAAAATTAGCACAAAATATTTTGGATTATAAAAAACAAAATGGAGATTTTACAGCTAAAAGTGAGCTTTTAAAAGTTAAGGGCGTAGGTGCTAAAGCTTATGAGCAAGCGGCAGGTTTTATTAGAATTAAAAATCCTAAAAATTATCTTGACAACACAGGGGTTCATCCTGAATCATACAACATAGCAAAAAAATTAGATATATCAAATTTAAAAAGTTTAGACATTAAAACTTTAGCTCAAAAATTTAATTGTGGTGAAGAGACTTTAAAAGATATAAGAGATGAACTTTTAAAGCCTGGTTTTGACCCAAGAGAAAATCTTCCAAGCATCCCTTTTAAAGATGATGTTTTAGATATTAAAAACTTAAAAGAGGGTTCTTTTGTTAGTGGAGTTGTAAGAAATATTGCAGATTTTGGTGCTTTTGTAGATATTGGTCTTAAAAATGATGGGATGATACATATAAGTAAAATGAGTGAAAAAAGGATTAAACACCCTTTAGAGGTGCTAAGCATAAACCAATATTTACCACAAGTTGAAATTATATCTATTGATCAGGAAAAGGGTAAAATATCTCTTAGTTTAACCCAAATTATGCAGTAGGGAACAACAAGTAGCGTCTATGCTTGTGCATAAGGGGCGTTTAGAAAATCGTTGTGCCTACCTTATTGGTAGGTCAATAATTTTATGAATGTGCCTTGTGTACAATGATAGATGCAATCTTCAAGTTTTCTACTGCATAATTTGGGTTTAACATAAGTTTTAAGCAGGAAAATAATCCTGCGTTTAACTTTTATGTTCTATACTCATTAAGAAGTTGGTTTAGTTGAGATGTCATCTCAGAAAGATTGTCCGATGCTTTTGCTATATCTTCAACACTTGATGCGTTATGAGAAGAAAGCTCATTGATTTTTTCAACTTGATTAATCATATGATCAATTGTTTTAGAGTTATCTATGTAACCTTGAACGGTGTTGTCAACTTTCTCTAATGAAAGCTCCATAGATTTTACACTATCATCTATTTCACTTTCTACATTTTGTGCATTTTCTGAGAGTTCACCTATTTTTATTGCGTTTTCAGAGATCTGTTCACTTGTATCCATAACTGATTGAACTATAACATTTATGGTTGCATTTATCTCTGTAAGTGATTTTTGAGTTCTCTCAGCTAGTTTTCTTACTTCATCAGCAACAACTGCAAAACCACGACCATGCTCACCAGCTCTTGCGGCTTCTATTGCTGCGTTTAGTGCAAGTAAATTTGTTTGATCAGCTATATCAGATATAACATCTAAAACCTCTTTAACTTGTTGGGTATCTGTTGAGAGTTGTTGAAGTTTATCTGCCATTTCACTCTCAACCATTGAGCGTTCATTAACTTCTGAAGCTAGTTTTTGGATACTTTCATTTGCATTTAAAAGCTGTTTACCAGTAATAGATATCTCATTTTTTACAGACTCAGCGTCTGTTATGGCAACTTTTAAAATCTCTTGAAGTGCTGAACCCTCCGATGTAACATCAGCCACAATCCTAGACTCCTCTTGAGCTTTTGTGCCTATAAGATTTGATGTACTTGAAAGCTCTATAGCTATGGCTGCATTTGATTGGCTCATCTGTTTTGCTTGATCAACTGTTACACGAACCTTTTCTATAAAGTCGTTTATATTTGAGCTTACATCATGCATCTCATCACCCTCTTCAACAATAACATGTTGAGTAAGATCACCCTCACCTTTTGCTAGTTCATAAGCTGCATTTTGAAGTAATGATAGTTTATTTACAATAAGTTTTTGTATAGATAAAATCATAAAAAGTACAAGTACAAAGATAACTACAACAGATAAAAGTATAATAATATTTCTAGTGCTAACAACACTCTCTAACGCTTCCTCTTTATCCATCTTTACTATATAACCCCAAGATGAGCCAAAAAAATCAACAGGTGTGTAGGAGTTAAGTATCTCTACACCTCTATAATCTTTTGCCATCATAAGACCACTCTCACCTTTTAAAGCTCTTTTTACTGGTTCGGTGTCAACTTTAAACAAACCTATAGTTGTTTTAAACTTTTTAACCTCTGGTATAGTTATCTCATTTGTAAATCGACTCTCTGTTTTCATGTACATATCTTCACCAACTAAGAAAGATTCACCTGTTTTACCAAGTCCAGCTTTTTCATACTCACCATGAAAATTTGTCATATTGTTAAACGATTCTATTGGGAGTTGTATAACAAGAACACCTTGAAGTTTATTCTCACTATATAATGGTGTAGCAATAAATGCAGCTGGAACATTATAACTTGGTTCATACGCTGCAAAATCATCAAAAGCTATCTTCTCTTTTGTTAGCTCTTTTGCTTTGTGGTAAACACGCCCTAAGCCACTATTTTTATATGGACCTGTATTTAAGTTAGTAGAGAAATCTTTCTCTTTAAAAACTGTATATACAACATCCCCGTTATTATTTACAAGAAATATATCGTATAGTTGAAACTCTTCCAAAATTGTTTTAAATTTGTTATGATACTTTGCATGTTGTTTTGAGTACTCATCATGGTGTTTAGTGTTTGCTATAAGTTGATGTTTCTCACCAATTGGGTTTTCATTCTCTAAGATATATAGATCTTGAGCTATAAGTGCACTGTTTGATTGTGGTAAGTATGCAGAAGTGCTTTTTCTTGGTGTAACATTTGGAAAATCAAAATTTACTTTATTTAGATACTTTGTTTCGTAGTGTTCATTTAGTTTTTCTTTAATCTGTGTAATATTAAACTCATCATCATCTTTAAGTTTGCCAAAGGCATCACTAAGTTTATGTAACATCTCTATGGTTGCTGAGTCATTAGAGAGTGATAACATCAAAGCTTTTAGAGCTTGAGTGTATTCGTTAAGACTTTCTCTTTTACTCTCTGTTATAGAGCTAAGTTGAGCCATTCTTGCATTTAAAAGAGCATCTGATGACTTTGTTATAGCTATAGTAGAGATTATTAAACCTAAAGCTAGTAAACTTACAATACTAAGGGAAACTAGGCGTATTTTTATACTTTTAAAATTCATTATGGTAACCTTATACAATAAAAACTATCTGATAAACAGACACAATTAGTATAACACATTATAAATATTTTTATACTAATTTTATAAAAAAGGTAATACTTGCAAACTTTATACGAACTAAATAGAAATAAACTTCTAGGCTATACAAGAGTAAAACTTAGTGAAAATATAAAAGAGTTTCCAAAAAAGCTCTATGAATTGGCAGATACTTTAGAGATACTTGATTTGAGTAACAACTTTTTGAGTGAGTTGCCAGAAGATATAGATAAACTTAAAAACCTTAAAATTTTATTTTTATCTAATAACAACTTTAAAAAAGTTCCATCTGAGCTTAAAAATTTACAAAATTTATATATGTTAGGATTCAAAGCAAATGAGATAAAAAATTTTGATGAAGATATCTTACCACTTAGTATATCTTGGTTGATTTTGACAGATAATAAAATAGAGATTTTACCAGAATCTATGGGTAAGCTAACTAAGCTTCAAAAATGTGCCTTAGCTGGAAATAAGATAAAAACTCTTCCAAAAAGTATGTCTAAGTGTAAAAATTTAGAGCTTTTAAGACTCTCAGCTAATGAGTTAGAGAAGGTTCCACCTTGGTTGCTTACTCTTCCAAAACTTGCATGGTTAGCACTAAGTGGTAACAGATGTTCACCTAAGATAAAATCTTATAAAAATAGTTATGATTTTAATGATATAGAACTTTTTGAGCTTTTAGGGCAGGGTGCTAGTGGCGAGATATATAGAGCCAAAATGGATAAAAAAGATATAGCTGTTAAGTTGTATAAGGGTGATGTAACAAGCGATGGTTACGCTAGTGATGAGATTGCTGCTTACTTAGAGTTAGAGAAACATCCTCATCTTATAGATGTTTTAGGCTCATTTAGTGGAAAACTAGCTCTTGCTTTAGAGTTGATACCTAAAAACTATACAAATCTTGGTTTTCCACCAGATTTTGATACTTGCACAAGAGATACCTTTGAAGATACTTTCGATATTGAGAGCATTTATAAAATTGCAAAAGCGATATCAAGTGTTGGGGAACATTTTCATAAACATAATCTAATGCATGGAGATCTTTATGCTCACAACATACTTATAAATGAAAATAGTCATTGTTACTTAGGTGACTTTGGTGCAGCAAGTTTTTATGAAGATGATGAGAGATATGAAAAAATAGAGTTAAGAGCATATGGGTGTTTATTAGATGATCTTTTAAGTAGATCTAAAGATACGGAGCATAAAATGTATAAACAATTATCTATGATTAGAGATAATTGTATGAGTGAAGATTTTAATAAAAGAAGTAGTTTTAAAACTATAAGTAAGGATTTATAATATGGATGGTACAAAAAGAGTAAACATAAAAAGTGGTTCTAAGGTTTCAATAGTACTAAAAGCTGATCAACAGAGTGGTTACTTAACACATGGAGTAGTAACTAGAATACTAACAAAATCTCCAACCCATCCACACGGCATAAAAGTTATGTTGCAAGGTGGAGCAGTTGGAAGGGTTAAAGAGATTATTGGTTAAGTCTTAAAATATATTACAACAATATTTATTTTTTGAACTTAATACCCTTTGCTGTAATTGAACTTGATGCATAATCAAATATAATAAAGTTTAAATAAAAGCTATTTGATTTAGATTCAAGTAAGAAGTCTGCATCAGACACATTATTGCTATCTAGAGCATTAGATTTTGCATATGCTTCTGCTCTATAAATCGCTGGTGAAAAAAAGTAAAAAGGAAAGATTGTAAAAGCCATTCCTGATCCATTTACTTTTTTATCAATAATTTCAACATCATCTTTCGTCAAATTGATTGAAAGATTTGTCGTTGCGGTAGGTATGTTTTTGTAGCTACATGCACTTAGTGCAAGTAATAAAGAAACACTAAGTGCGAAATGTAATATTTTCATATATACTCCATATTTTTATATATGATATTATAATTGAATATAGTGTAAACCTACCTTAGAGTATAAAATAAATTTATATTTCGTTTTAACTCTTTTCAAGCAACTCAAGATATAAGTTCTCTACTTTTTTTCTTGCCCAAAGGTTGTCTGTATTTCTAAGAAATTTTAAAGATGAGTTTATTGTTGGGTCAAATAAAAAGCATCTTACTGGTACATATTTACTTAACTCTTCAAAGCCATAATGTGACTCTAGTTTGATCAGAATATCTTTTAGTTTTATACCATGTAATGGGTTATTTTGGTTATTCATTTTTAGCCTTTAATAAATGTATTATACTATATATAATAATCTAAATGTAAAACGCTATAATTTCGTAATTATTTATTAAATATAAGGATATTTGTATGAGATTTTCTGCTCCACTAAAAAGCAATTCTAAAAAAGTTATGTTACTTGGTTCTGGTGAACTTGGTAAAGAGGTTGTTATTGAGGCTCAAAGATTAGGTTTAGAGGTTGTAGCAGTTGATCGTTACGAAAATGCTCCTGCTCATCTTGTTGCTAATAAAAGTCATGTTGTAAATATGCAAAACAAAGAGGCTCTTTTGGAGATTATTGCTCAAGAGAAACCTGACTTTATACTTCCTGAGATTGAAGCACTTAGCATTGAAGCTTTGTTTGAGGCTGAAAAAGCGGGGTTTAATGTTATCCCTAATGCAGATGCGGTAAATAAAACTATGAATAGAAAAAATATTAGAGTTTTTGCAGCTGAGGAACTTGGTTTAAAAACTGGACCATATAAGTTTGTAAAAACTTTAGATCAGATGAGAGATGCAGCTATAGAGCTTGGTTTTCCATGTGTTGTTAAGCCTGTTATGTCAAGCTCTGGGCATGGACAAAGTGTTATGAAAAGGGTTGATGATGTTGAAAACTCTTGGGAGTTAGCTAAAGAGGCTAGAGGTGATGCTAGTGAACTTATAGTTGAGGCTTTTATAGATTTTGATTATGAGATAACTATGCTTACTGCTAGAAACGAAACTGGAACTAAGTTTTGTGAACCTATAGGGCATGAGCAACGTGATGGAGACTATGTGTTTTCGTGGCAACCAGCAATTATGAGTGATCTTGCAAAACAAAAGTCTGAGGATATTGCAAAAGCTATAACTGATGGCTTGGGTGGTAGTGGTATATTTGGTGTTGAGCTATTTATAAAGGGTGATGAAGTTTATTTCTCTGAAGTTAGCCCTAGACCACACGATACAGGTATGGTTACACTTATAACTCAATCACAAAGTGAATTTGCTTTACACATAAGAGCTATTTTAGGATTACCTTTAGGTTTTACTTTTTATGGTGATGGGGCAAGTGCAGCTTTTAAAAGTGAAAAAGACTCTTACTCTCCTGTTGTTGATGTGGATGACTCGCTATTTAGTGATAACTCTTTTGTTAGAGTGTTCTCTAAGCCTGAATCCCACAAGGGAAGACGTATGGCAGTTGCCTTAGTGTTTGATAAGGTAGAATCTGCTTTAAAGCAAGCAAGAGAACTTATAAAAAAGGTTAAAGATGCTTAATATAGTTATTTTAGATGCTTTAACTTTTGGTGAAACCTCTTTAAGTGAGATTGAGTCTTTAGGCTTGGTTACAAAGTATGAAACAACATCAAAAGATGAGACTTTAGAGCGTGTAAAAGATGCAGATATACTTATAACAAACAAAGTTATACTTGATGAGTCTATACTAAATTCTTGTAAAAATCTAAAACTTATATGTATAGCTGCTACTGGCATGAATAATGTAGATTTAGAAACAGCATCAAAGCTAAATATAGAAGTAAAAAATGTTGCTGGTTATTCAACTGCTTCTGTAATCACTCATACTTTTGCAATGATGTTCTACCTTAACTCTAGCTCGAAATACTATGATGATGTTGTAAAAAGTGGTGAGTACTCAAAATCAAAGATATTTACTGATGTATCTATGCCTTTTCATGAATTAGCTGGTAAAAAGTGGGGTATTATAGGTCTTGGTGAGATTGGAAGAGGTGTAGCAAAAGTTGCAAGTGCTTTTGGTTGTGAGGTATCTTACTACTCAACAAGTGGTAAAAATACAAATGATGAGTATGAAAAAAAGACACTCTCAAACATCTTAGAGCAAAGTGATATAGTTAGTATACATGCACCACTAAACTCTGACACAAAACACCTAATAGGGCACTCTGAGCTTTTACAATTAAAAGATGGAGCTATACTTCTAAATCTTGGTCGTGGTGGCATAGTAAATGAAGATGCACTATTTGCAATCATAGATGCAAAACCTATAAAAGTTGGACTTGATGTTTTAGAACAAGAACCAATGAAAGAAAACCACCCTCTTTTAAAAGTTAAAAATATAAACAATCTTTATATAACTCCACATATAGCGTGGACAAGTGTAGAAGCAAGAGATACTTTAATCTCTAAAATAGCTCAAAATATCAAAGAGTTTTTTTAAGATAAGCATAAACATCATTTTGTATATTTTTTGCTATATCTAAACATTTTGTACAAATTTTTGTATCTGGCTCAAAATCTGCTAAAACTGAACCAAATGGGTATTTTGAAGTTAGATATATAGAATCTATAAGGTCTATATCATCTTCATGAACAGAAAAATGAAATCCATTTTCTTTTAATTTTTCTATTAAAATAAGAATATTATGAGTCTTTTGTAATTTTATATTATTCTCAATAAAACAAGCTTTTAAAAACTTTTCTATATCTTGTTGAGAATTTTATAAAGAAGGATTATATAAATGGCTTTTTTGTAATATCTCTGCGGAAATTAAGTTTTCATGAGCATATTCAAGCCAAAGTTTTATTTCATCTTTCATAGATGATTCGACCCTTTTCAATTTCATGTGTAAAAAAGCCATCAGCATCTTTTTTTAGTGCTACAATATCTAATGAAATCTTTTTTGAAAGTTCTCGTAATGCTTTTCTGTACTTTAAAGAGAGTGTTAAAAAATTATTATTTGATTTTTGTACTATAGCTACATCAATATCGTTTGGATTTTTTGAATTGAAAAAAGATCCAAATATAATTACTTTGTCAATCTCTTGAAATTGCAATAGATGAGATTTGATAAAGTTTATGTAAGACTCTTTAGTTATGCTGTCCATAATAATCCCGTTAGTATTTTTATATTATAGCCTATATTCTTTTATCTCAACTATATGGTTTAATCTATCTTCCGCAAATTCAATAAAAGTTCCAAGATTACCATTTTTTATGTCACCCCATTCACTTAAGACATATATTAGTTCACCTTTATGGATAAAAGCTGGAAAGTATCTTGGACGTTTTTCTTTTCTATCATTCCATTCATTATAATCAGCCTCATTAAAAATCATTTTTTTCTTACCCAGATTAAATAATGAAAAAAAGTTTTGTAATTCTTTATATGATAAATTTGGATGTTCACTCATATACTTTTTTACTACAACTAGAACAAAATATTTTAATGCAAGTCCATTGCGTGCATTAGGTTTATATTCATTATTTTCAAATATTATTTTTTTCATTATTTCATTCCTTTTTAAATTTTTGCTATAGAATTTATATAAACAAATATATAGATAATTTAAAGCCTTTTAATAAGCTCAATCATCGTTTCATTTTCATTTTGAATATTTGAATTTAGTTTATAAGAGGTGCTTGGGTAATTGTTTTTTAAGATGGTGTTTATTTTGTGCTCAAAAGCTTCTATATTATTTTTAGATTCTACTAAATATACTAATAAAAACTTCTCTTTGCTCCAAGCAATAAGCATATCTTCGTTTCTTATGCTACATTTTAGTTTTTTTGCTATTTCGCTTATTATTGAGCTAGCATCTTCGTTATTTTCTAGATTTATTTGTGTAATTGCTAAATCTTTTTTGTTAAAACTAGCTGCATCTTGCAAACTAGGCATTATATATGTGAAGTAATCTTTAGTGTAAGCTCCAGTTTTGATATCTATATTTGCTCCATTATCAATCATCAACTTTTTAATTAATTCTTGTGAAACATCTATTAACCTGACAATAGTAAAGTTTGGTTCGGATCTATATATTTTTACATCAAAGGCACAAGGAGTGTAGTCTGTGCTTAGTATGCTCACTATGCTTTCATTATCACTTAAACACTCTATAACATCTTTCCAATCTTCACCATCTTCAAGCTTATCTGCTGAAAAGTAGTTTGGATGTGGTACAAAGTTATTTATGAACTCACCAAAGTTGGAGTTATACTCTTGTGTTGAGTTTACTCCAAAAAAAATATTAAATTTATCATTTGTAATGATTAAAGAGTTCTCTTTAAAAATGGCAATTATATCTGTATGTAAATTGATAGATGTTTTTAGTAATTCTGCATTCATACAATAAGTTTATCAAAATTATTGTATAAATGAGTAGTAATTAAAGTAAAAAAAGTAAAAATAAATACTTTTGTTACATGCGACCTTTCATCATAAGGTATTTATACATTGGTTTTAACATGTATAAATCAAATGCCCACCAAATCCATCTAGGTTGTGCAGGGTCTAAAAATGAGAAAGATGGTGCTAAGCCATTGTAGTTAAACTCAGCCATAATAATCTCACCATATTGAACTTTTAATGGACACACAGTGTATCCATCAAATTTTGCTTTTAGCTCTTTGGATTCCATTTGAGCTATAAGGTTCTCAACTAAAACTGGTCCATGGTGTCTAGCACTACCACCAGTTTTACCCATAGGTATTCCACACACATCACCTATGCCAAATACATTTTTATAGCGTCTATGTTGAAGTGACTCTTTATCTACCTCTAACCATCCTTTAGCACTACCTTTTTGCCAACCTAAATCTGACTTTCTAAGTGCATGTGGAGCTCTCATTGGTGGGACTACATGAATAAAGTCATAATCTATCTCAACCGTATCAACCTTAGTAATCATCTCATAACCACCAAAATCTTCATCAACTTCACCTTGAATCTCATAAATATGTCTAAAAGTAGCTTTTTTAGCTTTAATATCTATCTTTTTAAGATCATGACCAAAATGGTTTGTAATATTGTTATATCTTTTTTGAACTTTATGTAAAGCTTCATCTATAGTAGGTAATGAAAACAGTTTTTTACTAGCAGTGGCAAAAATCATATTTGCACTTAGTTCATTACGTTTTAAGTTGTCATCACAAAGATAAAGCATCTTTTGTGGAGCACCACCACATTTAATTGGTGTTGATGGTTGCGTAAATACTACAGTTGGTTTTCCTTTAGTAGATGCTTCTTGAACACTTTCAAACCATTTATGAGTTATAATTCCACCATTTGCAGTACCTTTTTCTAAGTCATTAAGATAAACACTAGATATCCCGTTTGTACCAATATCCTCTTTTGTTAGACCCTCAATAGCTTCATAGTTATATTCTATACCCGTTGCTACAACTAAATAATCGTAAGATATCTCATCTCCAGCCCTAGTTATAACTTTATTGTTTGGTGCATCAAAAGTTGCAACTTCATCTTTTACCCATTTTACACTATCATCAATCCAATCGTTATTGTCCATAACTATATCTTCAAAAGTGTATTCACCAGCAGCCATAAAAACTTGACCAGGTTGGTAAAGATGTACCTCATTTGGTGCTATAATTGTTATATTAGGATTGTTTAATGCATTTTTTAAACGTGATAAAACCATTATCGCTCCAGCTCCACCACCAACTATAACTATATGACCAACTGCGTCACTTGCATTTGCTTTTGTTGATGCAACAGTTGATCCTGCTAAAACAGACGCGGCTACTGGAGATATAGCCATCATCTTTAATGCTTCACGTCTGCTCATTCCAGATTTTGAGATACTTTCATCTAGTATGTCGTTTAATAAATCTTCTTTTTTCATTATATGTCCTAAAGTTACCAATGTTTTGGTTTATTTAATAATAATACAATTTATAAAATAAAAATTAGCTAATATCAACTCATAAATAAAAACATTTAACTAATAAATTTTATCAGCTAATAGTTGTATAGATATTTTAGAGTTAAACTCATTTTTATTTATGCTAAAAACACATTTTATTTTTCTATTATCTTCAACTTCATATATATTTTTAAATGCGATTATATCGTGTGACATTCTATCTTGCAGATTAAACTTAAGATTTATTCTTGAGTGATTTTGCTCTTTACCAAAATATTTAACACCTAAAACATGAGCTTCTTTGGTTATAAACTTTGGTCTAGGGTTAGCCTCACCAAATGGCTCAAACTTATCAAAAAGTTCTAAAAGCTCAAAATCTATCTCTGAACTTTCTATCTCACCTAGGTGTGTATCTAAGGGTAAAAAATCTTTTTCATCCAATTTTTTGGCATTTTTATTTATCTCTTTTCTAAACTCATCTAAATCATCAACATTTATACTAAGTCCAGCTGCCATTTTATGGCCACCAAATTTTATAAGTTTAGAGGATGATTCTTTGATCAGATTAAAGATATTTACACCACCTAAACTTCTTGCACTTCCTTTGGCTATCTCACCATCAACACTAAGAACTATAGCTGGTTTTTCAAACCTATTTACAAGTCTTGAAGCTACAATACCAACAACACCTTCATGCCAATCATCTGAAGCTACTACTATGATTTTATCATCTTCATTTACATCATAGATGGCAGACTCTGTACAAGTTGCTTCTGTATCTTTTCTTTGTTCATTTAAATTTGATAAATTTTCAAAACCAATAAAAGCTTCATGTAAATTTTGTGCAGTTAAAAAGTTTAATGCTATTGAAGCATCTTTAAGTCTTCCTGCTGAGTTTATACGTGGTGCAATGCCAAAAGCTATATCTTCACTTGATATCTTTGATTTATTTATAAACTCACTTATGATTTGTGTGCTAGGACGATGTCCTTGTTGTAGTCTTTTTAAACCAGCTTTTACCATAGCTCTATTTATATTTATTAAAGGCATAATATCTGCAATAATAGCTAGTGCTAAAAGGTCTAGGTAAGATGACATATTTATATTTAAACCCAAATCATTTTTTATTTGTGCAAAAAATAGCCAAGCAACTTGTGCTCCACATATCTCTTTAAATGGATAGGTACAATCTTTTTGTTTTGGGTTAACTATAGCAAAAGCATCAGGCACAATATCACCAACAGTATGATGATCAGTTATAATTAAGTCTATACCTCTATCTTTACATATCTGCGCGGCTTCAACTGCGCTTATTCCATTATCTACAGTAAAAACTACATCTGCATCAACTCTTTGAAGTATTTTTGCATTTACACCATAACCATCTGTAAATCTGTTTGGTATGATACACTCAAGTGGGTAGTTGATATCTTGAAAAAATAGTTTGGCTATAGAGGTTGAAGTAACACCATCCACATCATAATCCCCAACAACAGTAATTTTTTCATTATTTTGTATAGCTTTTACAACTCTTTGTGAAGCTTTTTTAACATCTTTTAAAAGTGAAGGATTTGGGATATCTTTAAGTGAGTACTCCTTATCTCCAAGTCTTGAAGATAAGATTTTTTCTATAGCTTTTTTATCTAGTTTATTTTCCATTGTTTAGTGAAACTTCAACAAACTTCAGTATTGCAGGGTTTGGAGTTTGAAGTCTTGATGTAAATTCAGGATGAAACTGTACCCCTAAAAACCAAGGATGATCAGTAATCTCAACAGATTCAATTAAACCATTAGATTCACCATTAACTACCATTCCAGCTTTTTCCAAAGCTTCTCTATACTCAGGATTAGCTTCGTAACGGTGTCTATGTCTTTCATAAATTATTTTTTCACCATTGTAAGCATCTCTTAAAAGTGAACCCTCTTTTGTTTCACAAGGGTACTCACCAAGGCGAAGAGTACCACCCATTGGTGATGTGTGAGTTCTAAGTTCAGTAGAACCAGATTGGTTTATAAAGTTATCTATAAGATATATCATTGGATGAGGAGTATCTTCATCAAACTCTATAGAGTTTGCATCTTCTAAACCAAGAACATTTCTTGCATATTCAACTAGAGTAAGTTGCATACCTAAACATATTCCAAGATAAGGTATCTTGTTTTCTCTAGCATACTTAATAGTCTCTATTTTGCCCTCAACACCACGATTACCAAAACCACCAGCAACTAAAATACCATCACAATCTTCAAGGTACTTTTTAGCACCATCCTCTTCAACTTTTTCAGAATCAACCCAAATAATATCTATTTTAGCATTAAGGTGTGCACCTGAGTGTAGTAAGGCTTCTATCAGAGATTTGTATGACTCTTTAAGTTCAAGGTATTTTCCAACAAACCCTATACTTACTTTTTTACTTGGTGAAACTATGTTTTTAACTAAAGCATCCCATGCACTCATATCTGGATTAATATCTCCAAGATCTAAAGCTTTAGCAATAGGTTTTAAAATATCTTGCTGTAAAAAGTTTATAGGAACACTATATATTGATTTTGCATCAAGCGCTAATATAACGCTATCACTGCTTATATCACATGACAATGCAAGTTTCTTTTTAAATGCTTTTGGTAAATCTGCTTCACTTCTAGCTATAAGCATTTGAGGAGTTATACCAATACGTCTTAACTCTTGAACTGAGTGTTGAGTAGGTTTTGATTTGTATTCACCAGCAGCTTTTATAAAAGGTATTAAAGTTACATGTATAAAGTAAGTTCCAGCAACTTCATCATCATGTTTCATTTGGCGAATTGCTTCCATAAAAGGTAAACCCTCTATATCTCCAACAGTACCACCAAGCTCAACAACAAGGATATCATGACCCTCACCAGCTTTTTTGATTCTATCTACAATTTCACCTACAATATGTGGTATAACTTGTATAGTTTGTCCAAGGTAGCCACCTGAACGTTCTCTCTCAATTACAGAGCTATACACTTGACCTGTTGTAAAGTTAGATGACTTTAAAAAAGAGGCATCTAGAAATCTTTCATAGTTTCCTATATCAAGATCAGTCTCTGCTCCATCTTTGGTAACAAAAACCTCACCATGCTCTAAAGGTGACATGGTACCAGGGTCAACATTGATATATGGATCTATTTTTAGCATACCCACATCTTTACCAGAGTGTTTTAAAAGAGTACCAACACTAGCCGCGGTGATACCTTTACCAAGAGAACTTAAAACCCCACCAGTTACAAAGATGAATTTAGTCATATATATTGTCCTTATTTTTATAGATGGTATTATATACTATTACTTATATATATGATATTAAAATGAAATGGTAGTTATGGAAAATATTTTAGTTTATGGCGTTTTGGCCTTAGGGATGTCGGTTGTTATAAATCTTATACTTAAAAAGTTCGGAATTTCTCAAATTATTGGTTATATCTTAACTGGTACTATTATGATGTATGGTTTTGATATAGAACAGTTGGCATCATCTCATGCTTTAGAGCTAATTGGTGAGTTTGGTATAGTTTTTTTAATGTTTACTATTGGTTTGGAGATATCTTTAGAGAAGATGAACTCTATGAAGGGTGTTATCTTTGGTAATGGTGTTTTACAAGTTGGTTTAACATCAATAGTTGTGTTTCTGATAACACATTTTATTTTTAATATAGATAATAAATCTTCTATTATTATAGCTTTAGCATTCTCCTTATCATCAACCGCAGTTGTACTTTCTCATTTAAAGCAGACAAAAGATATATATAAAGAGTATGGTAAAAAATCTATGGCAATTTTGATTTTTCAAGATATAGCTGTGATTCCAATTTTAATATTAATTGGTTTTTTAACAAACGAAGATAGTAATGTTTTAGATATCTTAATAAACACTGCAATTAGTGCACTTATAGTGATGGGTCTTCTTTTTGTTATTGGAAAGAGGGTTATGACTTACCTTTTAAGGTTTTCAGCTTCATCTGGTCTTGAAGAGTTGTTCATGGGTTCAGTTCTAGTTATAGTTGTTGGAGCATCTTTACTTGCACACTATATGGGTTTTACTTATTCTTTAGGTGCTTTTGTAGCAGGTATGATTATAGCAGAAACAAAGTTTCATCATAAGGTTGAGGTAGATATAGCACCATTTAAAGATTTACTTTTAGGAGCTTTCTTTTTAACTGTTGGTATGAAAATAGATTTATCATATCTTTTTACACATCTACCACTAATAATAGGTATTTTTGTTGCAGTATTGGCCATTAAATCTATTATTATTTTTATTGTTATTAGGTTTAATTCTAGAAGGCGTATAGCGTTTAAAACTGCTTTAGCCCTTTCTCAAGTGGGTGAATTCTCTTTTGCTATTTTTGCCCTTGCTAGCAGTTCTCATCTTTTAGATGATACTCTTGTATCTTTGTTAACATTAATAGTAGTTTTTTCTATGGTTGTAACGCCTTTTATAATCTCAAGGTTAGATTATTTAACCTCTCTTCTTTCAAATACAAACTCATATGCAGAGGTTGAAGAGATAGCAGAGGTTAAAAATCATATTGTTGTTTGTGGATATAGTTTTTTAGGTAAATATATTGTCAATGAATTAGAAAAAGATGGTGTTGAACCTGTGATTATAGATTATTCTATGAAGCATATAAAAGAGGGTATGCAGGAGAATAAAAATATACATTACGGGGATATTTCAAAGGTAAAAATTATTGAAGCCATGCATCTTAGTGAAGCTTCAAGTGTGATTATAGCTATAGATAATCATGAGAAAAAGAGAGCTATATGTGAAGCAATACTTAAACATACTAAATATGTAAATATAGTTGTAGGTGTAACAACTAAAGATGAAAAAGAATCATTAAAAGATTTACCAATAAATTATATAGTCAATGGAAAAAAAGAGGTTGCAAAGATTATAGTAAATAAATCTTTAAGGTGTAAGTTATAGATGGAAATTTTCCATCTATATATTAGTTTCCGCGTGAACCAGGTTTGATAGCTTCACTTTTACCCTCTTTGCATAAAGGGCACTCATCTGGTGTATACATCTCAAAAGTAAAATCTTCAAGAGCAAAAAATGGAGTTTCATCAGGTAGTTTACAGTTTGCTTTTTTAGTTATTTCAGAGTTTTGTCTATCGCAAAAACCACGATTTGCAAGAGCTGCAAAACCAACAACAACACCACCCATAGCTTCAACAGCACGAGCAGCTTCCATAGCACTTCCACCAGTAGTTATAATATCTTCACATATAACAACTTTTTCACCAACACTTATCTCAAAACCACGTCTAATAGTCATCTCACCATCAACTCTTTCTGCAAAGATTGAGCGTTTATTTAGTGCAGTTGCTAGAGCAAATCCTGCTATTAAACCACCAAGAGCAGGTGCACATATAGTATCTACTTCAAGACCACTATCTTGTATCTGTATTGCAACACCATTTGCTAGAGCAGCAGCATTTTTAGGATCTTCAAGAACTTTTGCACTTTGAAGATAAAATTGTGAATGATTTCCAGAACTAAGTTTAAAGTGACCCTCTAAAAGAGCATCTGAATCCATATATATTTTTTTAACATCCATACTAAGTCCTAAACTTTTAAAATTTCAGCTTCTTTATCTTTTAAGATAGATTCAATGTCAGCTATAAATTTGTCTGTTGTTTTCTGTATATTATCTTGAGCAGCTTTAGAGTCATCAGTAGTAATCTCTTTATCTTTTTCAAGTTTTTTAATTTTATCATTTGCTTTTTTTCTATCGTTTCTAATAGAAACTTTAGCATCTTCACCCATTGTTTTCATTTTTTTAACAGTTTCTTGTCTTTGCTCAACAGTCATTGGTGGGAAAAATAGTTTAACTTGTTCACCATCACTGTTTGGATTTACTCCAATATTTGCTTTAGCAATAGCACTCTCAATATCTGCAACTAAATGTTTTTCCCATGGAGATACAACTATAGTGGTTGCATCAGTAGCTAAAACAGAAGCGACTTGATCAAGTAATGTTAAAGTACCATAATAATCTATTTTTACATTATCAAGAACACTAGTAGTAACCTTACCAGTTCTAAGCGTTTTGAAATCGTGTTTCATATGCTCTACAGAGCCTTTCATTTTTGTGTCACATTCGTTGAATATTTCGTTTAACATGCTAATCCTATGTAGTTTGAAGTTTTATTGTTGAAATTATAGCAGTATATTTTGAAAGTTAAAAGTGAAAATTATTTTGTTAGTATATTATGGAGAAGTTTGTGAGCCAAAAGGCTCAAGTTATGAAGTAACTATTTACTAGAGTTTGACTCAGTAGTAGTATTTGTTTCAACCTTACTTGAAACTGGTATAGTTTTTTTAACTGCTGGTGCAGCAATGTCTGTTGGTGTTATAACTGTATCAACAACAGATTCGTTTTTAGCTTGTGAATAAAGATAACCAAGCGCTATAGTGTTTGCAACAAAAAGAAAACCTATAAAGAAAGTAGCTTTTGCTAAAAAGCTAGCAGGTCCTTTTGCTCCAAAAACAGAGTCATTTGAACCACTGTAAGCTCCAAGACCAATGCTAGAACTTTTTTGAAGTAGTACAGCAATCACAATAATAACAACTAATACAATCTGTACGATAAATAAAATTGATTCCATAAATCAGATATCCTAAATATAAAGTTCGAAATTATATCTAAATTAGTTTAAAATTAAAAAGATGTTACAATTACATTATGAAATTTACTTTAACTTTACTTACTTTTTTTATATTATTAACATCTTGTTCTGATCAAAAGAATAGTTCTAAGGCCCCTCAGATTATTGTGTCTAATTTTGTTCTGTTTGATATTTTGAGAAATATATCTAAAGATAAAATTGCTATAGATTATTTGATTCCTCATGGAGTTGACATACATACTTTTGCACCTACACCTAGAGATGTAGTAAAGATAAAATCAGCATCTTTATTTATATATAGTGGTGATATATTGGAACACAGCATATCAAAATTTGTACTTGATGCAAAAAGTTTAGATGTATCTAAAAGTGTAGTTTTAGAAAAATTTCATGATGAACATCAACATTCACATCAGTTTGCTTATGATCCACATTTTTGGTTTGATATCTCAAATGTAAAAATTATTGCAAAAGAGATAACACAGAGCTTGGTTAAACTTGATACAAAAAACGAAACTTTTTATAATAGTAATCTAAAAAAGTATATAAAAAAATTAAATTCTTTAGAGTTAGATTATATAAACTCTTTTAAAGGGTGTAAAAAAAATGCAATATTAGTTACACATAATGCTTTTGGATACTTAGCAAATGAGTATGGTTTTGAAATACATTCTATCCATGGTGTTTCATCTGAATCTATGCCTAGTGCCAAAGTTTTAAGCTCTTTAGTTGATGAAGTTAAAGAGTTAGATATAAATACACTCTTTTTTGAATCTTTTGTATCTGATAAATTAGCAAAAACTATTTCAAATGAAACAGGGGTAAAAGTAGATATGCTTTACACTATATCAAATGTATCTAAAGATGATTTTGAAAATGGTGCTGATTATATATCTTTAATGAAAATTAATATGTTTAAAATATCTAGTGCTTTGGAGTGTAAGTGAAGTTTTCAAGTAGTGTATTTGAAGTTAAAAATCTTTGTTTACTTAGAAATAAACAAGATGTTCTAAAAAATGTATCTTTTACAATCTTTAAAGGCGATTATATAGCTCTTATTGGTCCTAATGGTGGTGGAAAGTCAACTTTAGTTAAAACACTTTTAAAGCTTATCTCTGCAACATCTGGAACAATAAAAATTTTAGGGCAAAATCAATCAAAATTTAATGCTTGGGATAAAATAGGCTATGTACCTCAAAGAGCTTCGCTTCTTGATGATAATTTTCCAGCATCAGTTTTAGATGTTGTTAAAATGGGTTTGATTGTAAAAAATAAACATAAACTTTTTTTTAATTCATCTTTCAATCATCTATTAGATGATGCAATGAAAAAAATGAATGTACTACACCTTAAAGATAGACAAATCGGTGAACTCTCAGGTGGTCAAAGACAAAGAGTTATGATTGCAAGAGCACTAGTTAGTAAACCTGAAGTTTTGATTTTAGATGAACCAAATACAGGTGTTGATGCAAAGCATCAAAAAGATTTTTATGTACTGCTTAAAAAGTTAAATAAAGATGAAAAAATAACTATTATATTTATAACTCACGATATTGGTGTGATTGCAGATGATATAGATGGTGTTATGTTTATAAACTCAACTCTTAGAGTATCTAAAACTCCAACTAAGGATTTGTCTTGCAATATTTTTTCTAAGGTCTATGGTTTTGATGCACATATGTTAACACACAGAGGTAAGCATGTTTGAATATGATTTTATGATTTATGCCTTTTTGTCAGGAATAATGATTGCAATTTTATCTTCAATGAGCGGGGCTTTCATAGTTTTAAAAAGGTATTCATTACTATCTGAAACTTTGGCTCATTCATCCTTAGTTGGAGTTGCTGTAGGTATTTTACTTGGTTTAAACCCATATTGGAGTTCTATTGTTTTTGCTATTATCGCTGCTTGGTTGATTGAGTTTATTAGAGTTGAATTTAAGATATATTCAGATGCTATTTTGGCTATATTTCTCTCAGGTTCTCTTGCTTTAGCTGTCATTATAGTATCACTCGCTGACTCATTTAATAACTCTTTATTTTCTTACCTTTTTGGTTCTATATTGTCTGTGAGTGAAGATGACTTAATAGTTATGTTAGTCTTTTCATTTTTTGCTTTAGGGACATTACTTTTTATACATAAAGAACTTTATTTTATATCTTATGATGAGGAATTAGCAAAGGCTAGTGGCTTAAATGTAAAATTTTATAATTATCTACTAGTTTCGATTGTTGCAATAGTTATTGCCTTGTCTATACAAATAGTTGGTTCTTTGCTTATTGGTGCGTTGATGGTTATTCCAACTATAAGTAGTTTGAGATTGAAAAAAGGTTTATATGGCACTTTAATATTTGCATTGTTATTCTCAATAATCTCTGTAATTGTTGGTATAAGTCTATCTTACTATATGTCTGTTCCTAGCGGTGCTTCTATTGTTGTTGTACTAATCATAATATTTATAGGTACTTTGTTTAAAAAATGAGTATTGATTTAGAGTTTTCAAAAAATGCGTTATCTTACAGCTCATATAACATAATTCAATCTAAAGTTGTTAAAAAATTAGTTAATGGTATAGACTCAAATCCAAAAAAAATTATAGATTTAGGTTGTGGTGAGGGTGCTGTTTTTAGAGAGATAACTTGGAATATATCTTATTTTATAGGTATAGATTTTGCTAAAAATATGTTAGAACTTCATCCTAAAGATAAAAATATTGAGTGCATTTATGGTAATTTCAATGATTCAAATCTATTTGATAGTTTATATATACAAAATATGGATTATCTTATATCAGCGTCAGCTTTGCAATGGGCAGATGATTTAGATAAGGTATTTAAAAATATTAAAAATCTTGATATACCTATATCTTTGGCTATATTTACCTCTGGCACTTTTGAAACTATAAACAGAACTGCATCTTTAAAACCTCTACTTAGAAGTGTTAGTGAAGTAAAAAACACTGTAGATAGGTACTTTGATGTTGAGTATGAACTTTTAAATTATAAGTTAGAGTTTAAAAGCACTAGAGAGATGTTTAGATATATAAAAAAAAGTGGAGTTAGTGCTTCACGAAATGTATTAAATTACAAAAATACTAAAAAATTGATGAATGAGTACCCATATAAGTATTTAGAATTTGAGATTCTTTTGATTAAGAGTATTTAAAAATCCTATAGTAAAATCTCTTTTTCAATAGTATAAAGCTCATACCTTATATGTTTAAATATTTCAGAAATTTTTACATCATCTAATTTTAACATCTCCTCTAAAACTCTTGATGACTCTTGTGCTCTTTTTAGATTAGCTATTTTTATTGATTCTAGTGAGGCTCTTTTTAGCTCTGTATCTATTGAAGGTTTTAAAACATCATTGAGTGCATCGCGCGAGTGTAGTAAATCTTTAAAATTCTCTACTCTAACCTTATGTCTTAATGATTTTAATTTAGATGATAGTTCTTTGTTGTTGTTAATGTACCGTTCTATATCTTCCACAACTCTTAACCCCTCTCTTAGGCGGTTAAGGTTTGCATCTATGATTCTGAAGTAATTGTTATTCATAGGTGAAGTGACTAAGGCATATGCCTTAGTCGTCACGCCCACCAAATATTCCAAATAGTTGTAAAAGAGTTATAAACATATTGAAAAAGTCTAAGTAAAGTGCAATAGCACCATCCATTGGAGTTTCATAAGCACCTCTAATTATATTTTGAGTATCAAATAAAACCATAATACTAATAACAATTAAAAATGCAGCTTGTATTACAAGATATAGTATAGGACTATTAAATACAAAAGCATTAATTAGTGAAAAACCTATGATTACAAAAAATGAAATTACTAAAGGTTTACCAATAGATGTAAAATCACTAGAAGTTTTAATAGCATAAAAACTTAATGCACCAAATAGTGCTGCAGTCATTAAAAATGCATTACCAACTATACTTGCTCCACCAGACATACCTAGTATACTAGAAAGTAAAGGTGTAATTATAATACCACTAATAAATGTAAAAGCAAAAAGTCCAATCATATTGATACCTGGCTTATTTTTAATCATATTAAGACCAAACATACCAAATAACATCCATGGTATAGCTATAAACCAATAGTTAGCAGCAACTGTACTTGCAAATGGGATTCCAACGTAAGCTCCAACACCACCAGCAACCATAGATGCAGCAAAAAGTTTGTAAGTCTCTTTAACAAAAGATACTATTTGCGCTTCACTTCTACCACTAGCCTTTGAATAAGAGATATCATTTTCTCTTGCGTAATCACGATCATATAAACCCATAATTGAATTCCTTTATATAGTATATATATTATATACATTGTTTGAATAGTAAAAATATACTAATTTTGGGATAATAGATTGTAAATATCATATGTTAAGGCTAAATAGATGAAGATATATACCTGTAAATATAAAAAGAATCATATAATTATCGATAATAGTAGATTTATAAGTAAGTAAAAGAGTTAAACTTAGTAAATAAACTCTCTTCAATTGCACAAATCATCAAAAATTTCACTAATATCTTAATATTTATAATAAATAACAGTATCTATATACATGACAAAAACAAACAAGTATCAAAAAGTAAACCAGTAAACCCCCTAAAACAGGCACTCAAAAAAAGAATTCGAAAGAATTTCACAATTCACATCAAAACCACTTGACAATAAAGTTAGAATCCCCTATAATTCCCGTCCACAAACGATGAGTCGCTTGCAAAAGAGACACAGACGCTACGAGTTGTAGAGTATGAGAAGTCATTTGA